>JAOZQX010000095.1 GCA_029931995.1 Bacteroidales bacterium | reverse complement strand
CAATGAAGCCATGTTACAACGAATTCAAAGTGTATATTTATTTCTTACAAGTTTAACCCTCGGGTTGATGTTTGCATTCCCAATTAGCAGTTATTACGGTGATTTTCACACATTTAAACTGACACTCTTAAAACTTGAAAATTTAGTTCCGGGAAGTGAAAGCATTTTCCAAGCATATTTCACCTTACCTATTCTTATTATGGTTTGTATAATTGGCCTATTGGCTTTTTTTACAATTTTTAAATTTAAAAACCGTAAAAGGCAATTAATGATTATAAAAATTGATGTTCTTTTAAATATCATATTAATTGTTGGAATATTCTTTGTTTATTCAAAACTGATATTGGCAAAAATTGTTGTATCCGAAGAGTATAATGTGGGAGTCTTTCTTCCATTATTGTCCTTAGTGTTTTTAGTTTTAGCTTTTAGGAGTGTTAAAAAGGATGAAGAGCTGGTGAGTGCATCAGACCGATTGCGATAATTAGTTTCTTTTTATTTCAAGTATTTCCAAATCTTTAATTTCTTTCTTGTCGATGGTAAATCTGAGCATCGTAATTTGTTGATGCAGTCCTGATTTACCGGCTGCACCAGGGTTCATATGCAACAGATTTAAATCTTTATCATTCATTACTTTTAAAATATGAGAATGCCCCGAAATAAAAAGTTTTGGCTTGTGGTTCATTAAAAGTTTTTTTATTCCGGGTGCATATCTTTTCGGATAACCCCCAATATGAGTTATAAACACTTTTACATCTTCGCAATTAAAAAGCAAAAATTCTTTGCACTCGTTGCGTAAGCTGTAATTATCAATATTCCCATAAACTGCTTTGAGGGGCTTAAAATTGCTGAGTTTATCAAGTGTGGATAAATCTCCAATATCTCCGGCATGCCAAATCTCATCCACATCCTTTAAAAACTCAAATAGTTTAGGATGCAGAAAACCGTGGGTGTCAGAGATCAATCCAATTTTTCTCACAATATCTTATTTCTCATTATAGATATGAACATCTCTTTGAGGGAACGGGATAGATATACCTTCCTTATCAAAGGCTTTCTTTACTTTTTCGTACATGTCAAAATTAACTGTCCAATAATCGGCACCATTCACCCATACACGAACAACAAAGTTTACTGAACTATCGCCTAACTCAGAAACGGCGATAAATGATTCGGGACTTTTTAACACCAATTCATTTTGTTTAACTATATCATTTAAAATAGCTTTTGCCTTGTCAATATCATCGCTATATCCAATACCAAATGTAAAATCGACACGTCTTGTTTTCTCCGTAGAGTAATTCACTATTGAACTTGTAGATAATCCTCCGTTCGGAATAATTATTGTTTTGTTGTCAGGTGTTTTTAAAATTGTATTAAAAATTTGAATTTCTTTTACCGTACCCGCATGACCTTGTGCATCAATATAATCACCAACTTTAAATGGTTTAAACAAAAGAATAATTGCACCTCCTGCAAAATTCTGCAATGTACCCGATAAAGCTAAACCTACGGCCAAGCCAGCAGCACCAAGTATGGCAATAAATGATGTCATCTCAATGCCAATCATCCCCATTACGCTAACAAATAGTAAAACCTTTAATAAAACACTTATCAGGCTTTTAAGAAAAGGGCTTAAACTGGGATCAACTTTTCGTTTATCCATTAGGCGAGATACGCCTTTTGTTAGTAAGCGGATTATCCATAATCCAATAATGAGTGTGAAAATTGCCAGAAGTAGTTGAGGACCGTACTCTAAAAGCATGTCAATTCCAATTTTCGAATATTCATTTAATTCGTTCATAATAGAGTGTTTTGGTTAGTGATAGTACATAATTATGTTTAGCTGAAATTCTTGAAAAAGTAAAATTATTTTAATTTGGTAGAAAGTGCAAAAATATTAATAATTTTATATACTAAATTTATTTATGATGGACTTTTACTATTTAGGTGTCGGTATTTTGATTGGTGTGACTTTGGGTTACTTCATTTTGAAAGTGTTTTTAGGCAAGAAGAACATTGATTTTGAGAAAGAGAATTTGTTGTTTAAAGAAAATATAAAGCAATTAAATAGTGCTGTTGATGAATATAAAGCCGATTTAAGTTCAAAAGAGAAATCTATTATCGAATTGAATGCACAATTAAGCGAAAAGAAATCTGACCTAAACCATCTTAATCAAAAACTTTTAGATCAAAAAGCAGATATTCAAAAATTGCAGGATCAGTTTCGATTGGAGTTTAAGAACTTAGCTAACGAAATTTTAGAAAATAATTCCAAAAAATTCACAGAAGATAATCGTAATAAGCTGAATGATATCTTAAAACCTCTTGGGGAAAAAATCAAAGATTTTGAGAAAAAGGTTGAGGAAACCTATGATAAAGAATCAAAACTTAGGTTTTCTTTAAAAGAAGAAATTAAGCGCTTAGAAGAGCTTAATCAGCAAGTTAGTAAGGATACCGTAAACCTAACAAAAGCATTGAAAGGCGATTCGAAAGCTCAAGGAAATTGGGGAGAGGTTGTTCTTGAAAATATTCTTGAAAAATCAGGTTTATCTAAAGGTCAGGAATATTTTGTTCAGGCTTCGTTTACCGATGATGAGGGCAAACGATTACAGCCGGATGTAATTGTAACTTATCCGGGTAAACGGAATGTAGTTATCGATTCTAAAGTTTCTTTAACTGCTTACGATCGCTACATAGCTGCAAATAATGATGAAGAGCAAGAAGCTGCCTATAAAGCACATATTATTTCTATTAAAAATCATATCAATGAATTAAGTGACAAAAGTTATCAGGATTTATACAAGCTCAACAGTCTTGACTTTGTAATGATGTTTCTCCCCGTTGAACCTGCTTATTTACTGGCTATTCAGAAAGATCCGGAACTTTGGCAGTATGCTTATAATAAACGAATATTAATTATTAGTCCAACCAATTTAATTGCTGCCCTAAAAATGATTGAAAGCTTATGGAGACAAGAATATCAAACCAAGAATGTTCAGGAAATAGCAAGACAAGCAGGGAAACTTTATGATAAATTTGTTTTGTTTAACAGCGATTTAGATAAAATTGGAGAGAAATTGGAAGATGCTAAAAAATTCTATGATTCATCAAAGAATAAGTTGTGTGATGGGAAAGATAATTTGGTAAGAAAAGTAGAAAATATTAGAAAATTAGGTGTTAAAACCACCAAGGAGTTACCTCAAGATTTGTTAGACAAGGCAGCGGAAAATTAAAAAAATACGGATTTGAAAAAAGATCAAGTAATATACGGCACACGGGCTATAATCGAGGCCATAAAATCAGGAAAAGAAATTGATAAAGTACTGGTAAGGAAAGGTATTCGCAATGCTCTTTACGATGAATTACAGCAATTGCTACAACATTATAAAGTTCCAGTACAAAATGTTCCTGTTGAGAAATTAAATCGAATTACATCGAAAAATCATCAGGGAACCATTGCTTTTGTTTCTGCTCTTACTTATCAGGATATTGAACAAATTATCCCGATGATTTACGAAGACGGTAAAACACCTTTAATTGTAGTGTTAGATAGTGTTACCGATGTTCGGAATTTTGGAGCCATGGCTCGTACAGCTGAATGTACCGGAGTTCATGCCATTGTTATTCCAGATAGAGGCTCGGCTCAAATTAATGCCGATGCCATTAAAACTTCGGCCGGTGCTTTAAATATTATTCCTGTTTGCCGAAGTCGTAATTTAAAAGACACCTTGGAGTTTTTGAAGGCAAGTGGTTTGCAAATTGTTGCGGCTACCGAAAAAGCTTCGGTTGATTATACATCTCTCGACTATTCCGGACCAACTGCTATCGTAATGGGATCGGAGGATAGAGGGGTTTCTGATGAATATTTAAAACGTGCTGACCATCATGTGCAAATTCCAATTTTAGGCAAAATTGAATCCTTGAATGTTAGCGTGGCTACAGCTGTAGTATTGTACGAAATAGTTCGTCAGCGAAACAAATAGACAAAAAAAATCCCAACCAAAGGGTCAGGATCTAATCTATAGATTCTAAATAAATTATCTTCTAGCTTCTTTAATTCTGGCTTTCTTACCTCTTAATCCTCTTAAGTAGAATATACGTGCTCTACGTACAACACCTTTCTTATTAATAGTAATACTTTCGATAAAAGGTGAAGCCATTGGGAAAATTCTTTCAACACCAATATTATTTGATATTTTACGAACAGTAAATGTTTCAGTTGTACCACTTCCTGATCTCTGTAAAACAATACCTTGAAAGTTTTGGATTCTTTCTTTATCTCCCTCTTTAATTTTATATTGAACAGTAATAGTATCGCCTGCTTTAAAATTAGGTAAATCCTTTACTGTAGTCAGGTTTTCGACGTGCTGTAATAATTCGTTCTTGCTCATTTCAATATTCTTTATATGGATTCCTCAAAAATGAGTGCAAATATACACCAATAATTTGATATAAATTTAAAAACTATTCATTTTTTTATAAATAAATTTAAATCGAAATTTAGATGTAAAGTTTGATAATAATTAATCTTTATTATATAGATCAGGTCGCTTCTTTTTGGTTCGTTCAATGGATTCTTCAAGTTTCCATTTTTGAATAAGCTTATCATTCCCGGAAAGCAGAATATCAGGAACTTTCCAGCTCTTGTATTCGCGAGGACGTGTAAAAACAGGTGGCGAAATTAAGCCATCCTGAAAAGAATCGGAGAGGGCAGAGGTTTCATCACCCAATACACCGGGGATTAAGCGTACAATGCTGTCAGTAAACACAGCAGCAGCTAATTCTCCACCCGATAGAACATAGTCTCCAATAGAAATTTCACGGGTGATGATATGCTTTCGTATGCGTTCATCAATTCCTTTATAATGGCCACAGAGTAGGATAATATTGTTATACTCAATAAAGCTATTAGCGAGGCCTTGGTTAAAAAGCTCACCATCGGGGCTCAAATAAATGATTTCGTCGTATTCGCGTTCACTTTTTAATTGAGTGACGCATTTATCAATGGGTTGAATCATCATAACCATTCCGGCTCCACCACCAAAAGCATAATCATCTACATTTTTATGTTTGTTTTCTGAGTACTCTCTTAAATTATGGATAACAATCTCCACCAGACCTTTCTCTTTTGCTCTCTTAACGATTGAATGATTAAAAGGCCCGTCGAACATTTCAGGAAATATGCTAATAATATCTATTCTCATTTAGTGATGCTTTTTGCAAAAGTACAAAATGTGAGTTAATGAAATAGGGGGGAAGCCCATAGTTTTATTTAAATTGCTGAAATTGATGATAAGATCTAATAAATATACACATGTAAACCTTTTTTGCTTAATCACACCCAAAGTTCACAAGTAACACCACTTTTTCACTCGAAATCATTAGTAATTTCCCCGTAATTCCATAACGTGTTAAATATGTGGTATATCAAACCATACATATAAACATTTACTTTAATATAATTCCTGTTTTTTAGGTAGAAAAAACTTTTTGAGAACCATTAAATTAATACACTCAGTTAAATTTTAATGTTTACACATGTATATAATAATAGTTTCCAGTTGTAAACACAAATTTGATTACATTTGTAATATGATAGAACGAATTAGGAGCTTAATTAAATCAAAAAATTTAAATGCTGCGCAATTTGCAGATCAGATTGGCGTGCAGCGTTCGAGCATTTCTCATGTCTTATCGGGAAGAAATAAGCCCAGTTTAGAGTTTATTCAAAAAATACTTAAAGCTTATCCTGAGATAAGTTCAGATTGGCTTATTAATGGCAGCGGCGGAATGAATCAGAAAATGGAAAAAACTTCGTTATTCGACACTTCCGAAAAAGACGAGGAGTCGCTTCCTAACATCAGTAAAATGAGGCCTGAGCAAATAAAAAATGATGTTCATTTACCAAAAAGTGAAATACAAATCACTTCAGCGGATGGAAAATCCATTG
>JAOZQX010000094.1 GCA_029931995.1 Bacteroidales bacterium | reverse complement strand
TTCAATAAACATTTAATTGCCAATGTAAGCTTCTTCTTAATTGATATTAAAGACCAACAAGTGTTGCAGCCTGTTCCGAGCGGACAAGGTGCTTATATTAGTAATGCCGCAATGTCGAGAAGCAAAGGAATAGAAATCGAATTAAATGGAATTATCACTAAAAACTGGCAAGTTTGGACTTCTTTAGGAATAAATGAAGCTAAATATAGAGAATATACAAACCCCGATGGACTTGATCTTCGCAACAATTATATTCCTAATACACCCAAATTTACATTTAGTATGGGAACAAATATTACACACGAATTTAACGGTGGTTTTATTGAAAAAATGCATATAAACCTAAGTTACCAGCACTTGGGTAAACAATACTGGGAAGAAGAAAATGTTGCTATACAAGAATCTTATGGTACAACAAATACAAAGGTTACGTTCGAAAACAAACATTTTGATATTGGCTTCTGGGCAAAAAATATTTTCAATATTGACTACCATGCATTCTATTTTATTTCACAAGGAACGTCTTATGTGCAGTTAGGAAAACCTGCTCAATTTGGTATATTTGCGAAAATTAAAATTTAACTATAAATAATGCCTAAGACCTCCGGCGTTAAATACGCCACTCTGCTTAGCCTCTATCTGGCTCAATCCATTCCGATGAGTTTTTTCTCAACGGTAATGCCGGTTATTATGCGCATGGAAGCGTATTCTTTAACAGATATCGGTCTTATACAATTAATTAAATTACCATGGATAGCAAAATTTCTCTGGGCTCCGGTTGTTGACAGAACTGGAGCCTCTATCAGAGGACATAAAAAATGGATCATTGCCTCTGAGATTTTTTATGCGGTTGTGATTTTAGGAATAGGATTCCTCAGTCTGGATGTGGATTTTAAACTTATTGTAGCCTTAATGTTGATTGCCTTTATTGCTTCTGCAACGCAGGATATAGCTACTGATGCTTTCGCTATCCTAATCTTAAAAAAAGAAGAGCGAAGTATTGGAAACAGTATGCAATCAGCCGGTAGTTTTCTTGGAACGCTAACAGGTAGCGGTATTTTATTAATCATTTACTACTATTGGGGATGGCAACTTTTGTTAACCGCTTTGGCTGGCTTTGTGATTATAGCACTAATTCCGCTTATGTTTTATAAAGGACGAAACGGGATACCCAAACGAGTTCCTGCACCTAAAATCACTTTTTTTGACATCTTTACTTTCTTTACCCAAAAAGGTAATCCCAGGAGAATTGCTTTATTGGCCATCTTCTATTCAGGGATTATCGGAATTTTAACCATGCTGAAACCCTGGCTGGTTGATTTGGGTTTTAATGTTAAAGAGATTGGTATTTTATCCGGCATACATGGGGCTGCTTTTGGAGCTGCTGCTGCTTTGCTCGCCGGGTTGATTATCAAAAAAGGGAGCAAAAGAAAGAGTATTGGAATATTTGCCTTTATAGGTTTATTAGCCTCTACCTATTTCACTTATTTAACGTATCTGGATAATATTGAGATGTATCATATCATTATCGGAATTGCAATGATTTGGGGCGCTTATGGGATGTCAACTGTAATCATCTACACCATTTCAATGGATAATGTAAGACCCGGACGAGAGGGTACAGATTTCACCATTCAAATCGTTATCACTCATCTAAGTAGTTTGATTATCGCTGTTTCCAGCGGAAAAATAGCAGATATGATCGGTTATAAAGGTTTATTTAGGGCAGAGTTTGTGGTTGGGATAATTGTCCTGACAGCTATTCCTTACCTTTATAAAGAAATTTCTGAATCGAAAACAGAAGAAATAGAATGAAAATAGCTAAAGAATTACTCGATAAATACAACGTTCCTACGCCTCGCTATACTAGTTATCCTCCGGCAAATTATTTTCTGGATGAGTTTAAATATACTGATTGCGAACAGGCTTTAAGAGACTCCAACACTCATCAACCCGAAAATATCTCATTTTACATACACATTCCTTTTTGCTCAAAGCTTTGTTTTTATTGCGGTTGTAATACACATATCAGCAAGGACGAAATCAAAATCAGAGATTATGTAGAGACGCTTAAAAAGGAAATTAAACTATTAAAATCTCATCTCGATCCCAATCGGAAAGTATCACAAATCCATTGGGGCGGAGGAACGCCCAATTATCTTCCGATAGCGTATGTTCAGGAGATTATGGAAATTTTTAATAGCGATTTCAAATTCATCGAACATCCTGAGATTGCCATTGAATGCCATCCCGGCCATCTAACAATTGAATACGCTGATGAATTGGTAAATATGGGATTCAATCGCTTAAGCCTGGGTTTACAAGATTTTAATTCGGATGTACTGAAAGCGGTGAATCGGGATCCATCCCTGGTTCCGGTTAAAGAACTCCATGATTATTTAAAATTTGAAAAGAAGATATCTGTAAATCTTGATTTCATTTACGGACTGCCTTTGCAAACGCTGGATTCATTCCGTGATACTATGGAAAAAGCCGTAGCTATTTCACCCGATCGTTTGGTAACCTTCTCATATGCTCACGTCCCCTGGGTGAAAAAATCTCAAACAAAACTGGAGAAATACGGATTACCGGATACTGAACAGAAAGTACGTTTGTTTGAAACAGCCTATGAAGTTTTAAGTCAGGCTGGTTATCAATCCATTGGATTGGATCATTTTGCAAAAGTAGAAGATGAGTTAAGCATAGCGCTGAATAACAAATCGCTTCATCGTAATTTTCAGGGTTATTGTACCCGCGAAACAACCGGACAGGTTTATGCTGTGGGGGTTAGTGGAATCAGTCAGTTAGAAAATGTTTATTTGCAAAGCACCAAAGATTTAAGCATTTATAAACAAGAAATCGAAAAGGGAAGAATCCCTATCGAAAAGGTTTACTTTCTAGATAAAGAAGAGAAAATTACCCGCGAGGTAATCAACGAACTAATGTGCAATTTGTATCTGAACTGGGATCAAATCGGAAATCGTTTTGGTATCAAAGCCAATGAAATTCAAAATGCATTGAATTTTTCTTTTGACTCGCTAAGCCCTTTTATCAAAGAAGGATTACTTGAGTTGAATAACGAAAACATCAACATAACGGATCAGGGAAAATTCTTTATCAGAAATATTGCTGCTACCTTCGATCCTAAAATGAAAAACACTGACAAAAACTTTTCGAAAGCCTTATAAAATGAGTAAGACAGGAAAAAATGTTGCGATTATTGGAGCCGGGATTACTGGTCTTACTACCGCCTATTATTTAAAAAAGGCCGGAATAAAATTCACCATATTCGAAAGTTCGAATCATATTGGTGGCGTAATCGACACTAAACAAAAAGACGGATTTATTTACGAAACCGGCCCCAATAGTGGGATCATCGCTACTGCAGAAATGGCTGATTTATTTGAGGATTTAAAAGGCAAATGCGAATTGGAAAAAGCCGATCATTCTTCAGCCAAACGATTGATTTGGAAGAAAAACAAATGGAGAGCCTTGCCTTCAGGATTATTGTCGGCTGTTGGGACACCGCTGTTTACATTAAAAGATAAGTTTGGAATACTGGGCGAACCCTGGCGAAAAAAAGGAAATAAGCCCAACGAAACCTTGGCCGAAATGGTTAAGCGTCGCATGGGACAAAGCTTTTTAGATTATGCCATTGATCCCTTTATTTTAGGGATTTATGCAGGCGATCCGAATTATATCGTTCACTAATATGCCCTTCCAAATTTGTATAATCTGGAACAGGATTACGGTAGTTTTATAGGTGGAGCCATTAAAAAACGGAAGATTCCGAAAAGCGAAGATGAGAAAAAAGCCACTCGTGAAATCTTCTCAGTTAAAGGCGGATTGATTCATTTAGTGAATGCTTTGCGCGATGAAATTGGTTTAGAGAATTTTGAATTAGAAGCTGAGAATATACAATTTGATTTCGTTGATGGGAAGTATAAACTCAAAGATAAAGGAGATGAATTCACTCATTTGGTAAGCACCATCAATGCAGGAAATCTAAACGAAACTTATACATTCCTCAAAAAAGAAGAAGCCTCCCCCATTGATAATTTGCTTTATGCTAAGGTTGCAGAAGTGACTTTGGGATTTAAGAAATGGGGAGGAATTCCGCTGGATGCCTTTGGAGGTTTGGTTCCTTTTAAAGAGAACCGACATGTTTTAGGGGTATTGTTTTTATCCACTCTTTTTGAAAACAGGGCACCAAAAGATGGCGCCTTACTCACTATTTTTACCGGAGGAATTCGTCGACCCAAATTAGCAGAGTTGAATGAAAAGGATATGAAATCAATGATAGCCCGGGAGATGAAAAGTATGATGGGATTGAATGAATTCAAGCCCGATCTTTTTGAAGTAAATATTTATGAAAAAGCAATTGCCCAATATGGAGTTGATTCAGAAGACAGACTAAAAACGATTGCAAAATTCGAGAAAGAGTTCAACGGATTTTACCTGGCCGGAAGCATGAGAAATGGAGTTGGAATTGCTGATCGTGTGAAACAAGGTTCTGATATCTCAAAGCTAATTATTGACTAATATGTTTAAACCCGCAGCACCAAAATATGTGTTATTAGTACTCTCAGGTTTGATGTGGGCAGTGGTTGGGTTTATACTTATTCGTATGGTTTATTTTTGGTTAATCGCGGATCTTACAACTTCAACTTTTCTTTTAGCCGCCTCAGGGCTCATTTTAGGGCTTCTAATCCACTTTTTTGGTTTTTCGAGGGTGGTTTCGAAAAATTTAAAACGCATCGCTGAAAAACCTGAGAGGCCCTGTATTTTCGGATTTATGTCGTGGAAAAGCTATTTTTTAGTCATTCTTATGATGACTTTAGGAATCAGCTTACGAATGTCATCCATACCAAAAATGTATCTTTCCATTCTTTATATCGGAATTGGATCAGCCTTAATTTTTTCCGGATCAAGATATTTTAGGATGATCTTCAGTAGCAAAAAATCATAAAAAACCTTCCCGTTTCTTCAATCAATTTTTGAGAATTTCAGAGCAAATTTGCACTCAAATTTTAGGACAAAATATGCAAAATTTTGGGGAGCATAAAAGGCAGATTTTGGCATCAAAAATCAGTCTCGATCTTGGGTCAAAAATGAGGCAAATTTCATAGCTGATTTCTCCTCAGAAATCAATCAATTTTACACCAATTTTCAGCCTCAAAAAAACAAAATTATTAAGTCTGTTTTTTAATAAAACTCACTCCCCAAATTTTGGATTTTTAAAAGAAAACCTCAAATAATTTTTCCAAATTTTTTCAACTTGATTTAAGTTATCAATTATAACTTCCTCAAACTAATCTGAAAGAAATTCAAAATTTTGGATTAAAAATTCACTTAAATTTAGCTGAACACAAATCCCGGACAAAATTTCAAAATTTTTGATATAATCATCCAAATAGCATCAAAAAAGGCGACTGACATTCTGTCAATCGCCTCATTTATTATTTTTAATCTCAGATACTAACAGAGATTATTTGATTTTTTACTTTAAGAAACTGCTTATATCCGAATTTTCGGCAATTTCTGCTGGTTTTTGTCCAAAATTAAAGACTCTCATCGGGCGATTCCCCAACAAATCCATCTTCTCCCCTTCTACTCTTAATAGCGTTGCTTCACGTAAACCTACTACAGTCATCTCTTTATTTACAAGCAAAAATTCTTCGATTCTTTGCTCGCGGGTTTCACCTCCGTGACCCTCAGGATTTGCATCTAAATAATGAGGATTAATTTGAAATGGAATAAGGTTTAAACCATCAAAAGATGCAGGTTCAATAATGGGCATATCATTGGTTGTTTTCAGGCTCGGACAAGCAATGTTTGAACCGGCACTCCAACCCATAAATGGAAGCCCATTTTCAACACGTTTTTTAAGTGGATTCATGAGGTCTAATTTATGCATCATATAAAACAAATGAAAAGTGTTTCCACCACCCACTGCTATCGCTTCACATTCGGCAATTGCTTTTT
>JAOZQX010000369.1 GCA_029931995.1 Bacteroidales bacterium | reverse complement strand
TTTGAATCTTTTGCAAGTTTTTTGATTACAACCTTTTCGCCCTTAATTTTGTCCGCATCGAAAGCATGCAGCGGGTGACCCGTTTCAAACAAAACAAAATTCGAAATATCCACAATATTATTGATGGGACGTAAACCTAAAGAACGGAGTTTGTTTTTTAACCAATCAGGCGATTCTTTTACTTCTATGCCCGAGATTGTAATTCCCGTATATCGGGGACAAGCTTGTTCATCTTCAATCACAACCTCAACAGGACGGCTTGTGTTGTCAACTTTAAAACCGTTAACCGAAGGAATATTTAGGCTTACTTTCTTTTTGGGATGCAAGTGGTTAATTACAGCAACCAAATCGCGGGCAACGCCAATATGAGAAGTGGCATCGGAACGGTTTGGTGTTAGTCCGATTTCAAAAACATAATCATCTTCAATATTAAAATATTCTTTGGCAGGTGAACCGATTTTAGCTTCAGGGTCAAGTACCATAATTCCATCATGTTCGGTACCCAAACCTAATTCGTCTTCGGCACAAATCATTCCTTGCGAAAGCTCACCTCTGATTTTTGATTTTTTGATTTTAAAGGAATCATCTCCCATATGCAGGGTTGTACCAACAACAGCTACCGGTACCTTTTGCCCAGCTTCCACATTGGGTGCGCCGCAAACAATATGTAATAATTCTTCCGCTCCAGTATCAACGGTGGTGCAGCTTAAACGATCCGCATCGGGATGTTGTTTTTTTGTTTTAACCTCACCAATGATGATGCCTTCGAGACCACCCTTAACTGATTGTACTTTTTCAAGTCCTTCTACTTCTAAACCACAGTCGGTAAGCATTTCCGATACCTTTTCAGGTTCAAAGTCGAGATCGATATAGTTTTTTAACCAGTTATAAGAAATTTTCATTTGCGTAAATATTTGTGATTTTCAGAGGGCAAAAGTAATGATTTTTCACGTTTAAATGACTTACTATGTCTTAGTTCTGCAAGATAATAAAAATGAAAATTATGTTCTATTGGTATTTAAAACCTGAATTTAACAGAACAAAGAATTTGGTTAGGACGTAAAAAGTATTCTGATTCCCATACTGTAATTTCATGGGCACGGTAATTTAAGTAGGATTTAGCATTAAATATATTACTCCATTTGCATTCAAAATCAAGTTTTGGTTTTTCTATGGAGTAACGATATGAGATATCTGCGAAATAATAATTCTTATTATTGTTTTGATAATATTCGGCATTAATGCTGAGTAATTGTGAATCAGAAGGGAAGATTAAAAAAGCTAAACGATTTTTAATGTTGTTAATATTACTTAATTCCAGATTATCTACAAAGGTTTTTATAAAAAAGGATTCCATTTCATATTCTGCATTTAGCCAGTAAGCCAATTTTATATTTATGGAGGGAGTGAAGCTGATAATTTGTATTTCATTTTCGAGTTTACTTCCATCAATAATAGAGTTGGATTGGCTTTGATTGAATTTTACTTTAATTCTGAAGGTGGATTTTATGGCCGAAAAATACTTACTGCTTTGTGCTTTTAAATGATGCGAAAAGATTTTGTTTTCTGTTGGAATTGCTTCAATCAAGTATGTACCATCATCTTGAATTTTCTGACTTAATGTGAAATTATTCTTGTTCACAGAATGA
>JAOZQX010000093.1 GCA_029931995.1 Bacteroidales bacterium | reverse complement strand
CATATTTCTTACGGTACTTGTTACATAAAATCGCTATGCTAATATACAAAATTTATAGCGAATGTAAAGAACTAATATGTAATATTTATCATATTTATTACCCAAATTTTGCTGTTAATTTTTTAGCATTGTTTAAAGATTAACTACATTTGCATACCAAATATAAAATCATTTTTTAAGAGGATGCACGAACTATCAATAGCCGTTAATATTGTTGATATTGTTACAGAAGAAGCAAACAAATCCAAAGCTTCATCAATTGCAGAAATTGAAATCGAAATTGGTGGCATGTCTGGAATAATTATCGAAGCATTAGAGTTTGCCATGGAAGAAGCAGTTAAAGGCAGTTGCTTAAGCAATGCGAAATTAAATTATACAGAACTCAGAGCTGAAGCGAACTGCAGCAAATGTAATAATCAGTTTGATGTTGATGATTTTTTTGCAGTTTGCCCAAAATGCGGAAGCTTTGAAACAGATATTATCAAAGGAAAAGAACTTAAGATTAAAAAAATTATACTCGGATAAAAATCCGTATTTTTGTAAAAAAGAAAAATTATGTGCGGAACCTGCGGATGTGGCGACGATTCAGTAAGTATTAGAAAACCTGGCGAAGACCACGAACATAATCATACACATTCCCACCAACATGGGGAAAACGAACACGAACACGATCATTCTCACTCACATAATCATGATCAAGATCACAAGTATGAGCCCAATCATGAGCATAGTGAGCATGCCCATCATCATCACAATCATTCGCATGACCATAATCACAAAAAGGAGATTGAACTTGAAGTGAATGTTTTACAAAAAAACGATCTACTTGCGGAACGAAATAGAGGTTTTTTTGAAGCGAAAAACATTATGGCTTTAAATCTTGTAAGTTCACCCGGTTCGGGCAAAACCAGTTTGCTTGAACGTACCATAAAAGAAATGGGAAAGAAACTCCCCTTTTACGTTATTGAAGGCGATCAGCAAACAATGAACGATGCAAATCGCATTGAGGCTGCCGGAGCTCCGGTAGTACAAATCAATACCGGAAACGGATGTCATTTAGATGCTGACATGATTAATAAAGCAGTTAAAAAGTTGGAAGTTAACAACAATAGCGTGCTGATTATTGAAAATGTTGGGAATCTCGTTTGCCCCTCTATGTTTGATTTAGGAGAATCGAAACGGGTTGTAATTATTAGTGTTACTGAAGGCGAAGACAAACCCATTAAATATCCAAATATGTTTGCATCTTCTGATATTTGCATAATTAATAAAACTGATCTTCTTCCCTATTTGGATTTTGATGTAGAAAAAACAAAAGAATACGCCTTAAAGATAAACCATCATTTAGAGTTTTTTGAACTCTCCGTAAAAACCGGAAAAGGTATGGAGGCATGGTATCAATGGCTTCATAAACAAATGCCAAAATAACTGTTTATTAGCTAACAAAGAAGCTATTTATTACTGATTAAGATCATATAATTTTAAGAATCTCCCAACTCTTTGTTAAATAATTAACAATTTTTCTTGCATTTTATATAACCAAAATTTAAATTTGCTTGCTGGATAAGAAATATCCATAGCATAATCAAACTACGCATGAAAAATTTACCTCACAAAACTATTGAACGACTAAGTCAGTATCGCAGAGCTTTACTGATTTGTGCTGCTAAAGGAAAAACTCATATTTTTTCTCATGAAATTGCTAAAATCCAACACATTACACCTGTGCAGGTTCGTCGCGATATTATGCTTATTGGTTATACAGGCACATTGCGCAAAGGCTATAACGTTCAAGAACTTATTGATTTAATTGGTGATATTATTGACACCAAAGAAGGCTTAAATGTAGCCGTTGTAGGCATTGGAAACCTAGGACATGCTATGATCAATTATTTCAACGGGAAGCGTACAAAACTCTCTATAGTAGCTGCATTCGATAACAATCCTGATAAAATTGGTCGTGTATTTTCAGGTGTCCGCTGTTATCATATTGATGAAATGGCAGGAATCATCAAACAAGATAATATTTCCATTGGAATCATCACGGTTCCAGCAGGTTCAGCACCTGAAATTTCCGAGAAATTAGTTGAATCGAAAATAAAAGGCATACTAAATTACACCGCGAAACCTGTTAATGTTCCTAATCAAATTTACTTGGAAGAATACGATATGATTACTTCGCTCGAAAAAGTAGCCTTCTTTGTAAAAACACACATTTCAGATAATTCTTAAACCATTACAACGCGAGTACCTCCATCATCAATACCAAGATGTGTACTCTTTGTAATAATTGTATCTTTTCCACTATTTTCCACAAAATTTATTGAAGCCCTAATTTTGGGTGCCATGCTGCCTTCTGCAAAATGTCCTTCTTTCAAATATCGATTTGCTTCAGCAATACTCATACGATCTATCGATTTTTCTTGAGGAGTGTTAAAATTCAAGCAAACTTTAGGTACATCAGTAAGAATAAATAATTTATCGGCATTAATTTGAGCAGCTAATAAAGCAGAAGCCAAATCTTTATCAATAACGGCATCAATTCCCTGAAGTTTATTAGGCTCAACATAATAAGCCGGAATACCTCCACCTCCTACGGCAATAACGATATGACCTTCGCGAGCTATCCTTTCAATAGATTTTTTATTTGAGATAACCAACGGTTTTGGCGAGGCTACAACCTTACGCCAACCTCCACGAGCTTTGTCTTCCTTAAATTTCGCTCCGGTTTCTTTAATAAATTTCTTTGCTTCTTCTTTAGAATAATAAGGACCAATAGGTTTTGTTGGGTTCTCAAATGCAGGATCATCCTTATTAACAAGTACTTGAGTAACAATAGTTAGGATGTCGCGATCCATATCTTGTTTTAACAAAACATTACGTAATTGCTGCTCAATTACATAGCCAATAAATCCCTGCGAATAAGCAACACAAATATCTAAAGGCATTTCCGGAACCCCGTGAATTTGATTGCCACCCTGATTGGCAAGCAAAATATTTCCCACCTGAGGACCGTTTCCGTGTGTTAAAACAATATTGTAATTCCTCTTCAATAATTTAATAAGGGTTTCACTAGTCTGATATGCATTTTCTTCTTGTTCTTCAATCGTTCCTTTCTGACCAGCCTCCAATAATGCATTTCCTCCAAATGCAACAACAGCTAACTTTTTCATTTTTGTACAAATTTATTATGAATGCAAAACTATAAAATTTAACAACTTAAACACATACAAGGTCAATAGCTTCTATAATTATTTCTTGGTTTTTCTCATTTTATCTATATTTACACAAAATACCCTGTTAATGTCCAACTACTTTAAACTCCTAAATTCGAAGCAACAAATTGGCATATTTGGAGGCTTGATCGTTTTTTTACTGATAATATTTTTTGGAGACCTAGAATCGGGGAAACCCGAAGTAACCTATACACTTGCCGTAGCTTTGCTAATGGCAATTTGGTGGGTAACCGAAGCCATTCCTTTAGCAGTTACTTCACTCCTTCCGGTTGTTTTATTTCCTCTTTTGGGAGTGATGAACGGAAAAGATGTATCGTCCACTTACTTCAACCATGTAATATTTTTATTTATTGGAGGATTCATCGTGGCCATAGCCATGCAAAAATGGAATCTTCACAAACGAATAGCATTAAAAATATTGATGTACACAGGTGTAAGTCCGGCACGAATTTTATTAGGATTCATGCTAGCTACAGCTTTTCTCTCGATGTGGATATCAAATACTGCCACCACCATGATGATGGTTCCCATCCTTCTTTCAATTATTCAAAAATTAGAAGATAGTATTGGGGAAAAAGCAATAGGAAATTACTCTTCGGGCTTATTACTTGGGGTGGCTTATAGCGCATCAATTGGAGGAATTGCAACTTTGGTAGGCACTCCTCCAAATCTTTCGTTTGCCAGAATTTTTCAAATCATGTTTCCTGAAGCTCCTGAAATATCTTTCGCTAACTGGATGGCCTATGCACTACCGGTTACAATTATCTTTTTCGTTTTTGTATGGATATACTTATACCTTATTTACCGTCCGAAGAAAAAAGGCTGGGCTCAAATCAGCAAAGACTCATTTAAAATTCAATATAAAGAATTAGGCCCGATCAGCAGGGAAGAAAAAATTATATTAATCGACTTTATTCTTTTAGCTTTTTTATGGCTAAGTCGCTCAAGTATCACTATTGGTAGTTTTACCTTACCTGGGTGGTCAACAATTTTTTCGGCACCATCTTATATCAATGACGGAACAGTGGCCATTGCAATGGCTATACTTTTATTTCTAATTCCATCGCGCAATAAATCGGGCGAAAATATTATGACCTGGAAAGCAGCCAACGGAATTCCGTGGCATATTGTGTTACTTTTTGGTGGCGGGTTTGCCCTCGCTAGCGGATTTAAGGAGTCTGGCCTTTCTCTTTGGTTTGGACACCAATTAAGCTGGGTCGTTACCATTCATCCATTCTTTGTCATCCTAATTATTTGCTTAGTGATGACTTTCCTTACAGAACTCACTTCTAATACTGCCACAACAGAAATGCTATTACCTGTGTTAGCAGGACTGTCTGTAACCACACAAATAAACCCTTTATTGTTAATGCTTCCAGCAACCTTATCGGCCTCAATGGCTTTTATGCTTCCTGTGGCAACTCCACCAAATGCCATTGTATTTGGCTCAAATCGAATAAATATGATGGAAATGGCTCGAACCGGTCTGATTTTAAATATATTAGGAGCTGTTGTTATTACACTGATTACTTACTTTTTAGGAGAAACTATTTTTGGAATTGAAAGTGGTGTATTCCCCGACTGGGCTGTAATAAAGTAAATATGAAAAAGCAAAACCTAGCATACATCTATGCCCTAACAGCTGTATTGTTTTGGTCAACCATGAGTTCGGCTTTTAAAATTAGCCTACGTTACATCGATTTCCGACTATTACTCTTGTTTGCCTCTTTATGTTCTGTCATTATTTTGTTTTCGATTTTACTCTTTCAAGGCAAATTAAAAAACCTGAGGCAAACAAAATTCAAACAATTTAGAAATTCAGCAATTCTAGGTCTATTGAACCCTTTTGCATATTATCTGATTCTTTTTAAAGCTTACAAGCTTTTAGCAGCCCAAATTGCAGGAACACTTAATTATTTTTGGCCAATTATTTTGGTATTGCTATCCATCCCATTTTTAAAACAAAAAATTTCTTATAAAAGCATCCTTGCCCTTTTAGTCAGTTTTTTTGGGATTATTATTATTTCAACAGAAGGAAAAGTTTTAAGCTTAGAAATTGATAATCTGTATGGAGTATCGCTGGCTGTGGGAAGTGCAATATTTTGGGTCTTATATTGGATATTTAATATGAAGGACAAACGTGATGAAGTTGAAAAACTTTTTCTAAATTTTTGTTTTGGATTAATTTATGTTCTGATAGCGGTTCTTGTTTGGGGTGAAAAAAGTTTACCAAAAATTGAAGGTGTAATTGGATCCGTTTATATTGGTTTCTTTGAAATGGGAATAACTTATGTACTTTGGTTAAAAGCACTAAGTTTATCTGTTAATACTGCAAAAATCAGCAATTTAGTTTATCTGTCGCCATTTATAGCACTTTTTGTAATTCATTTGAGTGTTGGAGAAGAAATCCTTCTTTCCACTTTTATAGGCTTATTTTTCATTGTAAGTGGTATAATTATTCAAAAATATATTGACCCTCCAAAAGCGACTGATAACGGGTAATGCATTATCTTTGTTCATCAAATGAAAAAAATCGCTTTTCAAACATTCGGCTGTAAATTAAACTTTTCGGAAACTTCGAGCATTGCAAAGAGTTTTATTAAAGAAGGTTATGCTGCAGTAGATTATAAAGAAGATGCAGACATATACGTAATCAACTCATGCACGGTAACCGGCAATGCCGAAAAAAAATGCAAAACAGCTATCAAGCAAGCACACAAACGGAATCCAAACGCTCGCATCGCAGTTATAGGT
>JAOZQX010000092.1:4190-5998 GCA_029931995.1 Bacteroidales bacterium | reverse complement strand
AAGATTTTTTTTCAAATCCAAATCCCGAAGTTCATTATTGATTTTCACCTTATCAAAAAACATCTCAACCAAAAAGTGGTAGCTCTGCCAAAGGTTATTTGTTTCATTCTGAGGAACTATACCAATTTCTCTCCATCTGTCCTGTAAAATTTTAAATTCATCGTAGGTTTTTTTCAGGGTTTCTTCAGAATTAATTAATTCTTTTAACTCTTCAAGAATCTGTTTCTTTTGCTCAAGATTTTTCCTCTTTAGCTCCTCTAAGCTGGCATTATATTTAGCTTTGTTTTGCTTGTAAATATCAAAAAGAATCTTGAATTTCTCCTCAACTTCATCCCGCTGATCTTCAAAATCTTCTTTAAGTCCGCCATCGGCAATAAAAGCTTTCAATTTTTCTTCCTTCAAAAGTTTATTTACCTTCAAAAAAGCTACTTTTATTAAAGCTACTTTTTGCTTAATCTTAGTAACATCTTGCTCTTGAACAACCTCCTCTAGGGCATTTAATAACTGATCACGATCCAGCTCATCAAAATTAATGAGTTCCACCACTTCTTTCTCTTGTTTATTGGGAACAGCATCCTCATCAGATTTTTCTTCATCCTTTTTGGAGACATCCTCAGTTACTTCATCTTTTGAAACTTTGGTCTTTTTCTTAGGTTTTTTTTCAACCTTGATTTCTTCAGGTAAATCAGCAGGAGCCTCTTTAGATTCAGACTGATTATTTTTGACAGTTTCTGTATTATCGTCCGAAGTTTCAATAATATTTACGTCTTCTGTCTTTTTCTTTTTAGCCGTTTTCGGTGATTTTGCAACAACCTTTTTCGCTACAGTTTTACTTTTTTTGGTAGGTTCTACATTATTATCCACTGTTTCAGGAGTTTCAATAATGTTTGCTTCTTCTGTTTTGTTCTCGTCCTCTTCAGGTTTAGTTTTTTTTGTTTCCATATCTCTGTATATTACACAGTTGAAGAATTCGCTTTCCGCACTTTACGGAAATATGATAATGCTCAATAATTCCAATCTCAACTCGTTAAAAAATCCATCTAAAATTTACAGTTTTAGACACCAAGCTCACATACTTGGATTGCAAAAATAATAATTATTTGACAAAATTTACAAGAAAACAAAAATCTTAATTGTTAATCTAAAGCCCACTTATTAAAAATATAAAAGCCTGCATTAAACATAATAGTAAAAGCTTTTTTGTAATTACTATAATAATTGGCATTTACACTTACAGGGCCGACAGGGGTCTTTAAAATCAAACTGGCAGAAACTAAATAGGCAATATCTTGAAAGGGTTCTCCATAATAGGCCAGCATTGATTCGGGGTCTTGACGAATAAGTTTCTGGGGCTGAAAAACATATGTCTCCAATCGCAACTCAATTGATTTATAAATATCTGTAATATTTCTTAGTCCAAAAGCTAAATAATTATTTGCTCGGTAACTTGGAAGAAACAGTAAACTGCTTTCAAGCGTAGGCTGAAATTGGCGGGCTGCCAGAATTGAGGCTGTAAAATTGCTATAAAATGGCCTGTTTGATAAATATATTTCACCATAAAGTCCCATACTCATTCCCTGAAAAACAGTAATATAGTTTTCAACAACTCCACTTATCTGATAATAAGCATGATTCTTTTGGAAATCAGCAATTACATCATTAGTGTTTTCATTAATTCCCGGAATATGTTCTTCTTCTCCCCAAACATGTCTATAACTGGCAGCTATTCGTACCCCTTCTGTTGGGTACTGTTTTCTGTTCAAAGTATTATATTCATAAGAAATATAGGGTGAAATTAAATCAAAACG
>JAOZQX010000092.1:0-4180 GCA_029931995.1 Bacteroidales bacterium | reverse complement strand
GGTTTCTGTTATATCAGTACTTATAAAATCATTTGTTTGATAATATTTATCTTTTTGACGGCCAAGTGTAAATCCAGCAAGAAATTTTGATTGATTCGTAATCGGTATTCCTAAGAATGCTCTAAAATAATTTTCATCTTGCACCAAAAATGAGGGATCAATATCATCAATAAAATATGTCGAATATTTGAAATAATCTTTAATATGATAGGTGTATTCAAATTGAAGAAACAAAGGTACTTTTGCAGGATAATCAATACGTAATTTTGTATTTACACTATTATAAAAATAGCCGAAATTCATTTCAATACCATAATCCAAAGCTCTCTTGCCGAGATATTTATAATGCAAACCAAGAAAGCCCTGATTATAAGCATCTGTTGATAAATGCCCTCCAAACTCCGCTAAAAAATTATTAACTTTTTTTACATCCAAACTCAAATTATAATGGGTGGTATTAGGGTTGTAAACTAATCGCGGATAAACCGATCGTATCTTACCATCCGCAACCAATCCATAATAATCCTCTTTAAAATTGTCTAATGTAACTAAACGCTGATCCTTATAGGCAATTTGTCTGTTCACATATTGCGACTGAGTGGTATTTAAGCCTTGTACACTAATAGAATCAATAACAATGGATGGTTTTTCATAATAAAATGCGAGTCGTTGCTGAAACAATAACTGCGGATCCGAACGCCTGTCAACCAATGATTCAATAAGTTGTATCTGATTTACTGTATGTAAATATCCACTATCAATAAACTCCTGCGCCCTACTAAAATCAACAACATTCATACTTCCAAGATCCGGTTTAAGTAGAACGCCTTTCCCCGGAATAAAATCATAATCTGTTTTCTCCATTAACATATTTTGTAATTGAGATACTATATCATCATCTTCTGGAGGCTCGAAATTAGATGCTGCTTTACTTCCAATAATTACATCGGGTTCAAACACCCTGTATGCAACATCGACTGGGAAATTGTTGTACATTCCTCCATCAAACAATAATCTTCCATTTACCCTTATCGGAGAAAAGTAAAAAGGAACAGCCATTGATGCTCGCAAAGCATCTCCCAATTGTCCGTCTTTTAGTATAACTTCATCATTCGCTTCAATATCGGCAGCAACACATCGAAATGGAACAAATAAGCTATCGAAATTATAATTTGCTGCTGCACTTGGTCCTGCAAACAACTCCATAAAAGTAAAATCCATGACATGAGTTGGTATAAGTGTTAAATTCAGTCTTGGATCAAATCTTTCATCAATATTAAAAGGAATACTAACCCAGGATGAATTAGGCTCAGGTTTTTTATAGTAATGTAAATATTTATTGCTTATTTTGCCACTGGCCAACTCTATAAACTCAGGCGAAGTCATTAATTTTTCAATTTCATCGGGAGAATAACCCGACGCATACAAGCCGCCAACAATAGCTCCCATAGATGTACCCGTAATATAATCAATAGGGATATTATATTCTTCTAAGGCTTTTAAAACGCCAATATGCGAAAAACCTTTGGCTCCTCCCCCACTCAACACAAGAGCAACCTTTTCGGCTTGCACCAAAGTAGCTGACAAAAGCAGTAAGGAAAACAAAAACTTTTTAAAATGGCACATTATCAATCGTAAATTATAAACATTTATAATGATTTAAAATTACTTAATATTGTGATGATACAAAAAAAATCCTGCATAATTTATGCAGGATATAAATATTAAAAAAAAGTACGACTATACCTTCGATAAAGCTTTTTCCAAATCCTTAATAATATCTTCGACATCCTCAATTCCAACAGAAAGACGAACCAAATCATCGGTTATACCGGCTTGTTCACGTCCTTCTTTTGTTAATTTCGAGTGAGTCATAGACGCAGGATGTTGAATTAAAGTTTCAATTCCACCTAATGAAACAGCCAATAATGCTAATTCAACATTATTCATCATAATCTCACCAGATTTATATCCACCTTTTAAACCGAAGCTAATCATGGCTCCCGGACCATTCATCTGTTTTTTTGCTAACTCATATTGAGGGTGCGATTTCAACCCCGGGTATTTTACCCAATCAATTTTAGGATGCTTATTCAAAAACTCAGCAACTTTAATACAATTTTTTTGAGCTTTATCAATTCTAATAGAAAGTGTTTTCAGCCCTCGACGAGTCATGTATGCTTGATGAGGATCCATATTACAACCCATATTCACCATTATCACCCGCATTTTTTTATAATCTTCCTCCGTTTTTGCAACTACCATTCCGGCCACGATATCTGCATGCCCGTTGATAAACTTTGTCATCGAATGTAAAACAATATCAACTCCTAAATCTAAAGGTTTTTGTAAATAAGGACTACAAAATGTATTATCTACACATACTTTAATTCCTTTCGAGTGAGCTAATTTAGCAACTGCCTCAAGATCTACAATATTCATAGTTGGATTAGCAGGTGTCTCTAAATAAATTAATTTGGTGTTGGGGCGAATAGCCTTTTCAACATTTGCAATATCCGAACTATCTACAAAACTCGACTCAATTCCAAATTTAGGATAAATAGTTTCAAGTACACCACGTGAAGGACCGTACATAGAATCGGTACAAACTACATGATCGCCCTGACCTAAATAGCTCATATAAACTGTATTTACAGCTCCCATACCCGAAGCAGTAGCAATTCCACCAAATCCGTTCTCAAGATCCGCCATTGTATTTTCCAAATCGGCTATGGTTGGGTTACCGATACGTGTATAAATATATCCATCGCTCTCGCCCGAAAAACATTGAGCACCATGCTGTGCGCTTTTAAAACTAAATGTTGATGTTTGGTAAATGGGTGTAACGGCACTTCCCTTTTCATTTTTAATGCCACCACTATGAATTAATTTTGAATTAAAACCTACTTTTTTAACGTCCATTTTATGTGTAATTTTAGTGTTTAATATTAAGTGCAAATATAGCTTTTATATCAATATGATTATTTGAAGACTCTCGCCGAAACCTTATTTATAGACTATTTAGAATCGCAGAAATATAAAAGAATAATTCAATGAGAATTTTTAGATTAAAATAAGATGGAAGACAGAAGACAGAAGATGGAAGACAGAAGATGGAAGACAGAAGATGGAAGATGAAGACAGAAGATGGAAGATGGAAGACAGAAGACAGAAGACAGAAGATGGAAGATGGAAGATGGAAGACAGAAGATGGAAGACAGAAGATGGAAGACAGAAGATGAAATCAAGAATTTATTAAGCAATAGAACCAAAGAATTCTAATATTTATATTTAATAGAAAAATATGAACAAACAAAGATGCCACTGGCCGGGAGCCGATGAACTAATGCTAAAATACCATGATGAAGAATGGGGCGTTCCGGTTCACAATGATGATAAACTTTTTGAATTTATAATTTTAGATGGATTTCAGGCTGGCTTAAGTTGGAAAACGATACTTCATAAACGTGAAAATTTCAGAGCTGCTTTTGATAATTTTGACGCAAAAAAAATCATTCATTATTCAGAAGAAAAGATAGCCGAGCTTTTACAGGATGCCGGAATTATTCGGAACAAACTAAAAATAAGAGCCAGTATTTCCAATGCAAGAGCTTTTTTAGAAACGCAAAAAGAATTTGGCAGTTTCGATAACTATATTTGGCAATTTACCGATCATAAAACAATTAACAATAAATTAAAATCCTTAAAGAACATGCCCGTAACATCAGCCGAATCGGATGCCATGAGCAAAGATTTGAAAAAAAGAGGATTTAAATTTGCAGGCTCTACCATTTGCTATGCTTTTATGCAAGCTGCCGGAATGGTAAACGATCATACAACTGATTGTTTTCGGTATAAAGAAGTGAGTAATCAATAAATATAAATCTATGGAGATTCCTCACCCACCCGTGGTGGGATTCGGAATAACAGCATCCATTCTTGTCATTTCGAACGAACGTAGTGAGGAGAAATCTCTTTGATTCATCGGAGATCTCTCAGTCGCGTTGCTCTTTCGAGATGACAGCATCCAGTCTTGTCATTTCGACGATCCCGCATTTGAGGGAGAGGAGAAATCTCCATCCTATCAGAGAGATTCCTCGATTCCGCTTCGCTTCACTCGGAATGACACCCCTTAAATGTTTGTTTACAAAAACTCTTTTTAATTTTTCTGTTGTTTTCA
>JAOZQX010000091.1 GCA_029931995.1 Bacteroidales bacterium | reverse complement strand
CAGAACAAACACGGCTGTTGCCAGAATCTATCTTTCAGAAGGAAAAGGCTCAATCACCGTTAATAAAAAAGATTATAAAGAATATTTTCCAACTGCTACTTTACAATACGTAGTTCGTCAACCCCTTGAAATTACTGAGAACCTAGACAAATATGATATCAAAGTTAATCTTGACGGAGGTGGTATTTCTGGACAAGCTGAAGCACTTCGCTTAGCTATTTCCAGAGCACTTTGCAAAATCAACGAAGAATATCGTCCGGCACTTAAAGCCAAAGGATTAATGAGGAGAGATCCTCGTATGGTTGAGCGTAAAAAACCAGGTCAACCAAAAGCAAGAAAAAAATTCCAATTCAGTAAACGTTAAACTTTTCAACACCACTAGATCGAGTTTAGCATCTAAATTGCCAAGACCGAATTTAATCGCTACTTGGTAATTGATTTAAAGAATGTAAACAAATTAAAAACAAATTAATGGCAAGAACAGACTTTGACCAATTATTGGACGCAGGCGTTCATTTTGGACATTTAAAAAGAAAATGGAATCCTAACATGGCTCCTTATATTTTTATGGAACGTAATGGGATACACATTATTGATCTTTACAAAACAACTGCAAAACTTGAAGAAGCTGCTGCAGCTTTAAAACAAATTGCAAAATCAGGTAAAAAAGTTTTATTTGTTGCTACAAAAAAACAAGCAAAAGATATTGTAGCCGAGGAAGTAAAGAAAGTAAACATGCCTTATGTTACTGAAAGATGGCCGGGTGGAATGCTCACCAACTTTGCAACTATTCGTAAAGCAGTACGCAAGATGGCATCCATCGACAAGATGATGAATACTGATACTTACTCAAATTTCTCAAAAAGAGAACGTTTGCAAATTACACGTGAACGCGCCAAACTTGAAAAAAACTTAGGTAGTATTGCCGACTTAAACCGTTTACCATCAGCACTTTTTATTGTTGACATCAACAAAGAACACATTGCTGTTGCAGAAGCAAAAAAGTTAAACATCCCAACATTTGCAATCGTTGACACCAATTCAAATCCTAAATTGGTTGATTTCCCAATTCCAGCAAATGATGACGCTTCAAAATCTATTGAATTGATCACAAGTGTTATGGTAAATGCTATTGCTGAAGGATTGTCTGAAAGAAAACTTGACAGAGATAAGAAAGCCGCAGAAGAGGAAGAAATAAAAGCAGCAAAAGCTGAGATTAAATCAAAAACGATAAAAGAAATCGAAGACCAAGAAGACGCTGAAATTGAAAAATCAACAAAACGTCCGGCAACAAAAACTGATGATAAAGCAAAAGGGGAAGAAAAAAAGGAAGACAAACCTAAACGCCCTAGAAAAATAGTTGCCAAAAAAGTAAGTAAGTAAGATTCTTTTTCTAACCTAAAAATTAAAATTAAAATGACAAAAATAACTGCTGCTGAAGTAAATAAATTAAGAAAACATACCGGTGCCGGAATGATGGATTGTAAAAAAGCATTGGTTGAATGCGAAGGCGACTTTGATAAAGCTGTTGATCATCTTCGTAAAAAAGGACAAAAAGTAGCCTCTAAAAGAGCTGATAGAGATGCTACCGAAGGTGTTGTTATTGCAAAAACAAATGCAGACCAATCATACGGTGCTGTTGTTATGGTTAATTGCGAAACCGATTTTGTAGCAAAAAATCAAGATTTTATCAATTATGTTGATTCAATTATTGATTTAGCAATTGCTAATCAGGCTAAAAATATTGATGAGTTAAAAGAACTTGATTTAAATGGAAGAACAGTAATTGAAACCATTACAGATCAAACCGGTGTTATTGGTGAAAAAATTGAATTAGGTCAATTTGAAGTTACTGAAGCTGCCAAAGTATATGCTTACAACCATCAAGGAAACCGATTAGCTACTGTTCTTGGTTTAAATAAAGCCGATGAGGCAATTGATCAAATGGGAAAAGAACTTGCAATGCAAGTTGCTGCAATGTCTCCTATTGCTGTTGATCAAAATGGTATTGATGCTGAAGTTCTTGAAAAAGAAAAACAAATCGGAATGGAACAAGCACGCCAAGAAGGTAAACCAGAAGCAATTCTTGAAAAAATTGCAATGGGTAAATTGAACAAATTTGTAAAAGAGAATACTCTTTTAAATCAAGATTTTGTTCGTGACACCAAAAAAACCGTAAAACAATATCTGTCTGAAACTGATAAAGATTTAACTGTTAGCGGATTTTCTCGTGTAATGTTAGCAAGCAAGTAATAGATATTAAATATAAAAAAAGAGGGGCTAAATAGCCCCTCTTTTTTTTAATATGAACAAATTCTTTAGGCAGCCAATATTTTTTTTACAATTCCCGAAACCATTTTATTATCAGCCTTACCAGCCAGTTTTTTGGTAGCCACACCCATAACCTTACCCATATCTTTCATAGAACTAGCTCCTAATTCAGCTACTGCTTCTTTCACAATAAGCTCAACTTCATCTGCACCCATTTGTTCGGGTAAATATTTTTCAATAATCTCGGCCTGATACAGCTCCTCAGAAGCCATCTCGTCTCTACCTTTTTCAGTATAAATTTCAGCCGATTCTTTTCTTTGCTTTACCAATCTTTTTAATATCGCAATTTCAACCTCCTCCGAAATTCCATCAGGGCCAACATCTTTGCCTGTTTTTGCTAACAACAACGAAGCCTTGATTGCTCTAAGAGCTTCAAGTTTTTTGGCATCTTTGTTAAGCATGGCTTGCTTAATATTATTATTTATTGTGATCTCTAGACTCATAATTTTGTTTTTAATCTACATTTTCGTGTAAGAATGAATTGTTTTCCCGCAAGGTTGTTCCATTATTATTATCATCCGAAAGAGTGAACTTGGAGACCAATGATTCGCCGGAAGGCTCAGTATCGCTTAATTCTACCTCACGACGTAAATAAGCAGGTTCCTTTTCCATTTTCTCTAAATCCTCGGGCGACTTTAATTTAATGCTCAATTCCTGTAATTTTTGAATGCGATCCTGCGAGCGTCTGTTTAAATCAGCCACATTCTCATCATCACTAGCACCTCCTTTTTTAGGCACCATTCTCACAGGCTGCGAGCTTGATCCTGCTAATTTCGATTCTGTTTTTTTAATGAGAGTCGGCTCCTTCATTTCAATTTTCTCAGGAGGTTTGTTTTCGTCTTTATCAGGCACAGGAGTGCTCATATCAAAAACAATAGACTCTTGTTTGTCAACAATTTCCGGTTCAGGTTTCATTTTGATTGGCTCTGAGCTAGTAGAGTCAAGCTCTCTGATTAGCTGAATTTCACCAACCTCAACTTCCTCTTTCGGTTTCATATTTATTTTGGGTTTCACCGAAACTTCATCATTCAATGTGTGAATTGTGAGCTTCTCCCGTCCGAAGTTTTTATTTTTCGCATCAAATCCTGTCGCAATCAATGTAACACCAATTTTATTTCCTAAAGATTCATCCACACCATTTCCCCAAATAATTTCGGCATTTTGTCCAGCCTCATCCTGAATATAATCTGTAATCTCAGTTACCTCATCCATCGAAATTTCTTCTACACCCGAAGCAATATAAAGAAGAATATTACTTGCACCAATAATATCATTATCATCCAATAAGGGGGATGTCATGGCAGATTTAACAGCATCAATCGCTCTAGTTTCGCCTTCGGCTACAGCTGAGCCCATAATGGCCTTACCACTGTTTTCCATAACAGTTTTAACATCCTCAAAATCTACATTTATATAACCCGTAACCGTAACTATTTCGGCTATACCTTTGGCGGCAGTAGTTAAAATATTATCGGCTTGGTGAAATGCTTCAGAAAGTTTTAAATCGCCATACAATTCACGAAGCTTATCATTGCTAACTACAAGCAATGTGTCAACATGAGCACGTAACTCTTCAATTCCCTGATTAGCCTGAATTCGACGTTTTCGACCTTCAAATGAAAATGGGATGGTAACAATTCCAACGGTAAGTATTCCCATTTCTTTGGCTACTGAAGCAATAACCGGAGCTGCACCAGTACCAGTACCACCACCCATTCCGGCAGTAATAAACAGCATCTTTGTATTCTTCTCCAGTATCGCTCGAATATCCTCAAGATTTTCCATAGCAGACTCTTTCCCAACTGATGGGATAGAACCGGCACCCAAGCCTTTTTTGCCCAATTGAATTTTAATAGGAATCGAACTCACTTCCATTGCCTGTGCATCGGTATTGCAAACTACAAAGTCAACACCCCGAATCCCCTGATTATACATATGGCTCACGGCATTGCTTCCACCCCCTCCTACACCAATAACTTTAATAATAGAAGATTGATTTTTAGGAAGATCAAAAGTTATCATCTCATTCATATTTAATATATCTAATTTAAGATTTTTGTTATCTGTATTTTTAACTATTCTCAGTTTTTATCAAACGAAAAATGTTAATTAATTTTATTCTAAAGCATCACGCTCAAACCAATCCTGAATGCTCTTTAAAAAATTGGTTGGCTTCTGATCTTTTTTATCTTTTTTGAGTGTAAGTTTCCGTTTCCGTTTTTCTCCTTTATCTTGCATTTCCTTATTGTTATCCCGATTAAAACGGTTTATTCCCTCAATGACCAAACCAATGCCAGTAGAGAACATCGGACTGGCCACTTCATCATCAACCTCGTTTGAAAGATGCTCGTTTGGATAACCAATACGAGTGTCCATTCCGGTAATAAACTCAGTTATTTGTGCAATATGCTTTAATTGGGCTCCACCTCCGGTCAGTACAATTCCGGCAATTAGCTTTTTCTCAAAGCCCGAATTTTTAATTTCATAATACACATGTTCAATAATTTCTTCCATGCGTGCCTGAATAATACTTGCAAGATTTTTCAAAGAAATTTCTTTAGGAGGACGCCCACGCAAACCAGGAATTGCCACAATTTCTTCGTCGCGGTTTTCACTAGCCAATGCCGAACCAAATTTTACTTTTAATTCTTCGGCATGTTTTTTAATGATGGTGCATCCTTCTTTAACATCCTCGGTAATAATATCGCCACCAAAAGGAATAACCGCTGTATGACGAATAATACCATCCTGGAAAATTGCAATATCAGTAGTTCCGCCACCAATATCTACAAGCACAACCCCGGCTTCTTTTTCATCCTCACTCAGCACAGCCTCTGCAGATGCGATGGGCTCCAATATTAGTTCTACAACCTCTAAATCGGCTTTTCGAACACATTTGTAAATGTTTTTTGCTGCTGCTGTTTGACCAATAATAATATGGAAATTTGCCTCCAATGAATTGCCCAACATCCCAATAGGCTCTTTCACACCTTGCTCACCATCCACAATATAATCCTGAGGAATGACATCAATTATTTCCTCTCCCGGATTCATACTCAGGTTAAACATGCTGCTATTCAAGTATTCGATATCTTTCTGACTAATTTCTTCATCACTGTTTTCGCGGATGATATTTCCGCGATGCTGAAGACTTTTTATATGCTGTCCGGCAATACCCACATTCACGAATTTGATATCTACTCCTGATTTTTGCTCGGCTTCACTCACAGCAGACATGATTGATTGAACCGTGTTCTCAATATTAGATACAACACCTCTTTTAACACCAATAGATTCGGTTTTTCCATAACCGAGAATATCGATTTTACCATGTTCGTTTCTTTGTCCAACAATGGTCGCAATTTTAGTAGTCCCGATGTCAAGTCCTACAATAATTTCTGAAGTTCCCATATTTATAATCTTTTAGTACAAACAACTTGATTTTTAAATTTTAGGTTGACTAACTTATATCTGTCCCAACCTCTAAGCGTAATTCCTTGCTTATAAAACAATTCTAATTTTCGGAATTTATCATCTAAATCAGATGCATCTCCAAGTAAAATGAGTTGCTTTCCAATTTTAGGTACAATTTCAAATTCCTTATTCTTATTCACATAAATTTGCTCGGTTAAAGCATTTAAGAATTTATCGTGATATATATAATTTGCAAGATGAAAAATGT
>JAOZQX010000090.1 GCA_029931995.1 Bacteroidales bacterium | reverse complement strand
TGGATGAAACCAATATTGTGAGTCTTTCGGATGGCTCTTTGGGAGGTAAAGGTCGTGGACTCGCTTTCATCAATACCTTGATCTATAATTATAATTTTAATAAGCATATTCCGGATATAAATATTCAGACCCCTATAACTTCAGTTATTGGAACAGATGAATTTGAATATTTTATGGATCGGAATCAGTTTCGGGATTTTGTTGCTCACGAAATGGATTATGAAATCATTAAGCGCCGATTTTTGCAAGGGCAATTAACAGAAACTCTTCTCAAACGCTTAAAAATTATCCTTCGAAAAATCAATAACCCTATTGCTATTCGATCATCCGGGCTTTTTGAAGATTCCTTAGTACAACCTTTTGCTGGAATTTTTGAAACCTATTTATTACCAAATAATCACCCAGATCTTGGAGTTAGGCTCGATCAAGCCATGAACGCTATAAAACTGGTTTTTGCTTCAATTTATTCTCCGGTAGCCCGTGGCTACATCGAGGCCGTAAATTATAAACTGGATGAGGAAAAGATGGCGGTTATTTTGCAGGAAGCTGTTGGCAACAAATACGGTGATCATTTTTATCCTCATATTTCTGGGGTAGCTCAATCATATAATTACTACCCCTTTGCGCATATGAAACCCGAAGAAGGATTTGCTGTTACAGCAGTGGGACTGGGGAAATATGTAGTTGAAGGTGAAAAAGCATATCGCTTTTCGCCTCAATATCCAAGTACCGAAATTAATTCCCCTAAAGATCAATTCTTGAATTCGCAAACGAAATTTTTTGCCATTGATTTGAAAAAGAAAAATCTGGATTTGCTTGAAGGCGATACCGCAGGTTTGGCATATCTCGATATTGATGATGCCGAAATTCATGGCAATCTTAGGCATTGCGCATCAGTTTATGATGCAGATAATAATTTGATTTATCCGGGCATTAATAGAAGTGGTCCTCGCATCGTAAACTTTTCAAATATTTTAAAATATAATTATATCCCTTTGGCCAAAACCATAGATACGGTTTTGGATGTTGTAAAAGAAGCGATGGGGTCACCAATTGAAATTGAATTTGCCGTTGATTTAAATAAAGATGAAAACAATAATGCTACCTTTTATTTGCTGCAAATAAAACCCATGATCGGGAATATTCAGGATTACTCCGTTGATATGAAAAAAATCAAGGAAGAGGAAATACTGATGTATGCCGAAAAAGGGATGGGGAACGGTAAAATCAAAAAGATTGTGGATATTATTTATGTTGACAACCAAAAATTTGATAAAAACAAAACCCTGCAAATGGTCGAAGAGATTGAGCAACTCAATAAAAAAATGTGTGCCGAGAAACGACCTTATATTTTAATTGGACCCGGTAGATGGGGTACCCGCGACCGTTTTATTGGGATTCCTGTGAGGTGGCCTCAAATTTCAAATGCCAAAGTAATTATTGAAACCAGCCTCGATGATTTTCCTTTAGATGCATCTTCAGGTTCTCATTTTTTCCATAATGTAACCTCAATGAATGTGGGTTATTTTTCCATTAATCAGGAACAATCAGGAAGTTTTATTAATTGGGGAAAACTCGATCAGCAGAAACTTATCCAAACCACCAAACACTTCAAACATATTCGTTTCAAAACTCCTGTTGAAGTTAAAATGGATGGTAAAAAACAAATTTCCGTAATTACTTTTAAAGAGTAAACAGCTTTAAAATCTTTTGGTTGTGAAACGATTCACAACTTAATTTAAAATTCGCCCTCCAGAAATCATATAAAAAAGGGTGAGGCATTAATTTATAACTACTATAAATTAGTATTCCCAACTAAGCTAATTGATTCATTTATCGACAAATAAAAGCATGCAGAAGGTTTGCCGATAAACGCAAACACTATTTCAACAATCTCACTGCTTGGATTTTAGTAAATTTTTCTTAACTATTGTACAATGATTGTTTGATTTATTGAGTATTATTGTTATAAAATAAACAAAACAAATATGTACGATTTTCTTGCTTTAAAAGTAAAATGTCCGGTTTGCAACAAATCATTAATGGACAAACAAAAATTAGTTGACAACGAAGTCAGTATTAAACTCAATATTGAAATTGGAGGAAAGAAGGGCACGATTAATCTTAGTTCAATTTACGGAAGTTATAATTATGTAACAGTTGTTGATTTACCCGATAATGAAGTGGCAAATTTTTCATGCCCACATTGTAACGCACTACTTAAAGACAAAATTTCATGCTTGAGTTGCGATGCTCCTATGACCTCTTTTTATTTGGATATGGGCGGGAAAGTTTCCATTTGCTCACGCAGTGGTTGTAAAAACCATAAAGTAGAATTTGAGGATCTTTCGGTAGCATTAAATAAACTTTATCAAGACTACGGGCTGGCTGGCAATCACAGAGAAAAAATAAAAAAGGATGCTCCCGCGATAAAAGAAAAACCTGTTGATCCAAATAAAGAAACCATTGAAAGTGGCTCATTCCTGCAAGCTTATTGTCCACACTGCGATAAATCTCTTATTGAAGAAAAACAACTAAAATTAAAAATTAAAAATGACAAAGAGGGTTATATTATGCTTAGCCCTTATTTAAATGTGTTTACAACGAAATCAACAATACACTTACCCGAAGATAAAATCGTAGATGATTTACAATGTTTTCATTGCGAAAAAAGCCTAATTAAAGACGAGAAAAAGTGTGAAAAATGTGGATCCGCGACCGCGAAAATTGCTGTCGGTGCCCGAACCAAATTATTAGACTTTTACATTTGCACCAAAAAGGGTTGTAAATGGCACGGGCTTAGCGAAGAAGATTATTATGACATTCGATTGGAAGACAGCTTAGAATGGTAGTATTCAACATGCTAAATTTATTATTGTTAACTTAAAAAAACTCAAGCCATGTTTCAAATAGTAAGAAAACAGGAAATGGCAAAAGGAACAATTATACGTTTTGATATAAACGCTCCTAAAATTGCTAAAAAAGTTAAAGCAGGCCAATTTGTAATTATTAGAGTTAATGATACAGGAGAGCGCATACCTCTCACCGTAGCCGATAAAGACGAATTTGCCGGTACAATTGCATTAATCTTTCAGGTTGTAGGTAAATCTACTGCCTTGATGAGATCGCTGAATGAAGGCGATTTAATCAAGGATGTTGTAGGTCCTCTCGGCAAAGCTGCTGAAACCGAAAAAATCGGAACCGTTATCATGGTAGGTGGAGGTACCGGTGTGGCCATTCTGCACCATGTTGCCAAAGCCTTTAAAGAAGCCGGAAATTATGTAATTGGTATTATCGGAGCACAAACCAAAGAAATGCTCATTCTTCAGAACGAAATGGAACATATTTGCGATGAATTGGTTATTACATCAGACGATGGAAGTATCGGAGAGATGGGATTTGTAACTGGCCCTCTTGCAAAGTATATGGGTGAACGTCACGATATAAAATTGGTGTACGCAATTGGCCCCATTATTATGATGAAAAATGTGGCTAAACTAACAGAGAAGTCAAAACTTCCAACCATGGTTAGCTTAAATCCAATCATGATTGACGGAACAGGAATGTGTGGAGGCTGTCGTGTTAAGGTAAATAACGAAACCATGTTCTGTTGTGTTGACGGTCCTGACTTCGATGGACACAAAGTGGATTTTGACGAGTTGCAAAATCGGAATTCGCTTTATTTGCAAGACGAAAAAGATTCATTATTATTTTCCATTAAATAATCCTCTCACCTATGTTAAATCAAGATGTAAAATATTTAAAGTTTAAAAGTTACTTAAATATCTATTGTCCGCATTGCAATAACACCTTGAATGTCGAGTCGAAAGAAGAAAAAAGCGTTAATTTCAAAGCAATTTACAAAAAGCAAGAAATTGACCTTTCTCTTAGTCCCTATCTGGATGTTTTCGATATTCAGGCTTCGATTAATATTGAACCCGATCATTTGGTAGATGATCTAATTTGCCCACATTGTAATACCAGCTTAATTAACAAAGATGTTAAATGTGGTGAATGTGAATCTCCAGTTGGAGAGGTAACTATTTTTGCTGCAACCAAATTGTTACCATTTTATTTATGTACCAAGCAAGGGTGCGAATGGCACGGACTAACCAAACGTGACGAACGTCGGATTAAACTAAAAATCCCTCGTCAAGCCATGCCGGAGCAGGATCAAAAACTTCGGGTTCACAACCATCAGGAAGTACCTTATGGATACACCTCTGAATTAGCCTTATTAGAAGCTGGCCGTTGTTTACAATGCAAAAACCCACAATGTGTATTAGGATGTCCGGTAAATATTGATATTCCTGCTTTTATTGCTTTAGTAGCTGAAGAAAAATTTAATGAGGCAGCTAAAAAAATTAAAGAAACAAATGTACTTCCTGCTGTTTGTGGAAGGGTTTGTCCACAAGAAAGCCAGTGTGAAGAAAAATGTATTGTAGGTCATAAAGATGAACCTGTAGCCATTGGTCGTTTGGAGCGTTTTGTTGCCGACTTTGAACGCAAAATGGAATTGGTTGAAATTCCGGTTATTAAAAAGGATACCAACAAAAAAATTGCAGTTGTTGGTTCGGGTCCAGCCGGATTAACGTTGGCTGCAGATATGCGCCAAAAAGGTTATGGAGTAACTATTTTTGAAGCCCTTCACGAAACCGGTGGAGTACTTACTTATGGAATTCCTGAGTTTCGTTTACCAAAATCTATTGTTCAATTTGAAATCAATTACCTAAAAGAAATTGGGGTGCGCTTTGAATTGAACCATGTTATTGGAAATGTATTAACTGTTGACGAACTACTGGAACATTTTGATGCAGTATTTGTTGGCGTAGGTGCCGGATTGCCAAAATTCATGAATCTCCCGAATGAGAGTCTTGGAAATATTTTCTCATCAAATGAATACTTAACCCGAATGAATTTGATGAAAGCCTATAAATTTCCTGAATACGATACACCAAAACCAAAAGGAAATAAAGTAGTAGTTATAGGTGGCGGAAATGTGGCCATGGATTGTGCACGTACAGCCATCCGCACAGGTTCGGCCGAAGTAACTATTGTGTATCGTCGTTCGAGACACGAACTTCCAGCCAGAGGTGAAGAAGTTCACCATACCGAAGAAGAAGGTGTTAAGTTTCGCTTATTAACCAATCCAATTAAATACCTCGGAACCGACCACAACACAGTTAAGGGGCTGGAGTGTATTCAAATGGAATTGGGCGAACCCGATGAATCAGGTCGTAGGAGGCCTGTTCCCATAGAAAATTCAGAGTTTACTATTGAATGTGATATGGCCATTGTAGCCATCGGTACAGGACCTAACCCAATTATTTTCCAATCGACACCAGATATGGAACTAAACAAATGGGGTTATATCCATACTGATCCCGACACTTTGGAAACAACAAAAGAATTTGTTTACGCAGGTGGAGATATTGTTACAGGCTCTGCCACGGTAATTGAAGCTATGGGAGCCGGACGAATAGCAGCCAATGCCATTCATGCCAAACTATCGAAACCTAAGAAGAAAGCTAAAAAGAAATAGACTTTTTAATTTTAAACAAATTCTTCCTTTAGTTTCTCAACCCAATATTTTAATAATTCATCCGTTAGTCTAGGTTCATTATCATAATCGAGAGCCAAGCCAACAAGCATACCATCCTGCACTGCCTCTGACTCATGGAAACGATAAGCCTCCGTAGGCCACTTTCCAACAATTTTTACATTTTTTGGCAGATGTTTATGTAACTTTCCCATACCATTTACAAAACTGTCGGCATACACCTCTTGATCTCCTAAACCAAATAAGGCTAGCTTTTTATCTTTAAATTTTACTTTTTTCAATGAAGACAAAAAATCTTCCCAATCATCCTGAAGGTCGCCCATACCCCATGTTGATGTTCCAAAAATTAAATACTTGTAAGCATTAACATCTTTTACTCCTATCGAATCAATATTGTGTACATCAACCAATTCTTCTCCAAAAAGGGCTTGAATTTTGTCGGCTACTAATTCC
>JAOZQX010000089.1 GCA_029931995.1 Bacteroidales bacterium | reverse complement strand
GCTCAATTTGGGTAATCAGGCCAACATTTTTTTCATTCTGCTCTTTAAACAAAACATTATCGCCAATGGCAAGCGGATTGGTTGTCCTGATTCCTTCAATCCTAAATCGACCTTTGATCTTGCAATCAAAATACTCGCCATCACTGCTTTTCACAGTGTACCAGCTCCCGGTCGATTTTATGACAATACCTTTCAACAAAGCTATTTAAAATTATAATATTTTTTTATGGGAGTTTTAATATCCCACACACATTTCAATCCTTTTCGGAAGGTAACAAAATCACCTGCTTTTATCAACACTTTTCCTTCATCTATTTCAATAGTTACCTCCCCATCAAGGATATAGCATTCTTCATCCGAATCGTATTCCCAGTCGAAGCGAGAAGTTTCTTTTTCCCAAATTGGCCAGCTTTTAATTTTTCTGTCAGTTATCTGAACTTCGTCTAATTTTTCAATAATAATACTTTTCATTCGTATGTTTTTTTAATTCTATATGCTAAAATATTTGGTGAATTTACAAACATATATTAAATTTGAGAATAATCAACGACCTGGTTTATGAACTTTTATCAGATTTTACCCCTCTTTGTTGCACCAATGTTTCTGGTTCTCTTAATTTTTTATTTGAAATTCAAATTTAGAATTAGTAATTACAAAAACATTTTGCTGGCACTTATTTTAGGAATGTTTAGCTCATTATTACTTGTAATAGCCTTTGAATTCTCCAAAATATTAAATCTCCATAATATTGGGAATTTACGACGCATTATTTTCTTTGCTTTCGTTATTACAGCTTTCAGTTCCGAATTAGGAAAATTCCTTGTGTTGTATTATGGATTTTTTAAGAAGAAAGACTTTTTAGGCCCCATCGACGGTATAATTTATTCCTTATTTATTTCAATGGGATTTACACTAACCACAAGTATATTTTACGTTACAGGATTTATTAGCCCCATTAATAATTTGTTATTCCTTTATATTTATGGAATATCAAATCTTGTATTTGCAATATTATTGGGATTTTTTGTTGGTCTCGGAAAATCAAGAAAAAATAGTCTTATCGATTCGATGACCGGTTTAATGGCTGCTACTTTTTTTCATGGAGTCCTAAATTTTTGTATACTAACCCAAGATTATATGCTACTCTTATTAATTGGAATTGCCTCATTTATAATTAGTATTGTTTTAATTATTAAATCTCTCGATTACAAACCAACAGTGGTTACAGGAGACTCTAAGTTAACTTAAACACTTTACCAGGCAAACATTGTACTACACCTTGAAATTCTAGATTTAACAAAGTTGAAGCTACCTTACTTGTAGGAGAAGATGCTTTTATGCTTATTTGATCAATTCCTAAGTATTCATTTTCTTTTAGTATATCTACAATTTTTTGCTCCTCAGGCTTTAAATCAATAAATATACGTTTTTGCGTTTGAGCATTTTTTTCATCAACATCCCAGTTCAATATATACTGGATATCTTTAGCACTTTGAATCAGAGCTGCACGATGTGTTTTAACTAAAAAGTTACAGCCTTCAGAATAAGTGTCTGCCACACGACCAGGCACTGCAAAAACATCCCGATTATATGAATTTGCAATTTCTGCCGTAATCAAAGCTCCACCCTTGAAGGCCGATTCAATTACTAAGACAGCATCCGATAATCCGGCAACAATTCGATTACGACGCGGAAAATTTTCTCGATCAGGTTTAGTTTCGCTCCGAAATTCGGTAAGCAGGCCACCATTTTTTAACATTTTGCCGGCCAAGGTTCGATTAGCTGCGGGATAAATCCGGTCGAGGCCATGTGCCAGCACACCAACCGTTGGCAAGGCTTGCGCAACAGCATTTTTGTGTGCCTGAGTATCAACCCCATAAGCAAGTCCGCTGACAATTAAAACATTCGATTTTTTCAAGTCCTCAATAATTTCTTTACACATTCTCTTTCCGTAAGCACTAACTTTTCGAGTTCCAACTACACTAATTATTCTTGCCTCGTTTAAATCTGCATTTCCTTTGTAGTAAAGCATCATGGGTGAATCTTCACAATTTTTTAACCGGTGGGGGTAATTTTCATCTAAATAGAAATAGGACTTAATTTTGAATTGTTCAATAAAGCGAACTTCCTTTTCTGCTTCAACAAACACAGATTTGTTCAAAATTGATTTTAGTGTAACAGGACCTATGCCAGGTATTTTCAGTAATGCAGTTTTCTTTTCCTTAAAAACAGCTTCAAGCCCTCCACAATATGACACCAGCCGTTTGCCATTAATATCGCCAATACCAGGTATAAGTGTAAGTGCAATTTTATGTAGTAATTCCATTTCAAAAAATTAAGGACCCAAACCTCCACTTGAGTTTCTAAAAATTGAATTCCAAAATTTAAAATTTGTCTCATTTTCTAGAACAAATATTTCACAAACCAGCATAAATCTTTAAAAAATACATGCAATTATTACCATCAATATTATAATACAGCAAATAGGAAGAGTGAATATAATTTCTACCTTTGTTTCAAAAATCTTAAAAAAATGCTGCTACAATTTATCCATTGGAATCCGAACCCCGAAATATTTAGTTTAGATCCTTTATCAATCCGTTGGTATGGCTTGCTATTTGCAACAGGTTTTATATGTGGATTCTACATATTAAAAGTAATTTTTAAGAAAGAACAAGTTCCGCAAACCGTATTGGAAAAACTAATGACCTATTTATTTATTTCGACTGTAATTGGTGCACGTTTAGGACATTGTTTGTTTTACGATCCTCAATATTATTTAGGCAATCCTATCGAAATTCTGAAAATTTGGGAAGGCGGTTTGGCTAGTCACGGGGCAGCAATTGGGATCATTGTTGCGCTGATTATTTTTGCACATCGTACCAGTATGCCATTTTTATGGTACCTCGACCGAATTGTTATCGGCGGAGCCTTAGCAGGTTTTTTCATTCGTTTTGGTAACTTAATGAACTCCGAAATTATTGGAAAAGTAACTGACTTGCCTTGGGGGTTTTATTTTTTGGCAAGCCACAATTACAGAATTGCTGAAGTTCCACGTCACCCCACTCAAATATATGAAGCATTGGCTTATTTATTAATTGCCGTATTTCTTTTTATATATTATTTCAAAAGATTCCCAAAATTCAAGGATGGGCAATTATTCGGAATGTTCCTAATTTTAGTATTTCTTTTTAGAATATTCATTGAATTCTTTAAAGAACCTCAAGTTGGATTTGAAAACGATTTAATCTTGAATATGGGACAATCTCTCAGCATCCCATTTGTTTTAGCAGGGGTATTTTTGTTAATCTATATTAGATATAAACATAAAAAACAAAAAGCCCCATTGCAATAATCACGATGGGGGCTTTTGTTTAATTCTTTAATTCTTTTATTTTTTCCGTTGCAAAATTATTTATCTCCTGTACAATGTTTTTCTGTCCAAACGCAGCAGCCATTTTGCTAAGTTGTTGCAATATTGCAAACGACTGGCTCACTTCCTGGTCAAACACCTGTCCCCATCTTCCATCAAACGAAATAAAATAATCAATTTCCTGGCTATACCTCTTAATTATCAATCTAATCAAATCATTCCCTTCCTTCATCGCACCAGCTTCATAATAAATTTGAACAAAAGAAAGAGAGGAATAATCAACAGGAACCTTATCAACCGGAAAAACTTCAAAACGGCGATCCACTAATTTCCTTGCTTTTTCCGTTTCACCTTTCTCAGCTAATACCCGTGCAACTCCTATAAAACTTTGAGTGGCAATACTTATATTGATGATACTTTGCCGATCAACCGTTACTTTTGGATCATTTAAATTACCCCATTGAGTTTTATTCATAAGGATATCATACGATTCATCAGCTAAAACGCCACCCAAACCATCGCGATAATCCTTTGCCTTTATTGGCATAAATCGATAAGCCATTCCTTCAAGATGAAGATACTCATCAGAAAATACCTGTTTAACACTCACAGGATTTGTGAAATAAATAGGTCTTGTCCAATCATTGTTGGCCATGAAATCAAGAAATGCCAGATCGTTTTTATACAAAGTATTCTGACGGATCTTCCAAGTAATCTCAGGTACAATTAAATGAGCTAATTCTCTCGGCACAATCCCATTATCAACACAAGCAGCAGAATCCACTGTGATTTTCACGTTTTTTGAAGGAAAGAAATTTATCGACTCTCCACTTCTGAGTGGCAACTTGGTTCGCTTATCATCGCTTTTTATAAAGTCAATTATACTTTTCAACTCAATTGCACCCTCAACAGCACGAAACTCAACAGGAACATATGGGATATATTGGTTTTGTCCTTTGTCGTATTTTTCGGGATCAATGCCAAATGGAAGAGGATCGGATTCGTATGCCTTTTTACCTAATTGTAAAACATACCACTCGCTCCCCGAAAGCATATAATTTACAACGCGTGTATCCGTTCTAAATCCTTCTACTTCCTGAATATACCACAATGGAAAGGTATCGTTATCACCTACTGTATATATCACAGCATTCGGCTCAAGACTGCCTAAATAATTCTTCGCAAAATCGCGAGCAGCATATTTCCCTGAACGATCATGGTCGTCCCAGCCTTGGCTAGCCATAATTCCAGGCACTAATATCAAACAAGCCCCGGTTACAATAACAGGGATGAATTTTTTATCTCCAATAAATTTTGAAATATACTCTGTAATAGCCAATACTCCCAATCCAATCCAAATGGCGAATGCATAAAATGATCCGGCAAATGCATAATCTCTTTCTCGAGGCTGATTTGGAAATTGGTTCAAATAAATTACAATAGCCAAACCTGTCATAAAAAATAAAAGAAATACAATCCAGGTATCTTTACTATTTCTCAGAAAATGAAAAAATACACCAATCAATCCTAAAATTAAAGGAAGCAAATAAAATTTATTGGTTGCATCGTTTTTATATGCATCGGGTAAATTTTTTATATTACCCAAACGATAATTATCAATAAACCCAATACCACTAATCCAATTCCCATTCATGGGATCACCCTGACTTTCAATATCATTTTGCCTTCCGGCAAAATTCCACATAAAATACCTGAGGTACATATGTCCTACCTGATAGGAGAAAAAGAAACTTACGTTGTCGGCAAATGTTGGCTTCATAAGCACCTCCGAACTACCATCCGGTTTTGTGACTCTTATTGGTTTACCTGTTACATACTGCTTATATTTATCAATATGTCGCTGTTCGCGATTACTCCATAAACGTGGAAAAATAGCAGTAAATTTGGGATCATATACATTCTCTACCTGATGTCCAACAATGGTGTATTTCCCTATCTTTTTATCTTTAAAATATATGGGAGCTCCATCATTTTGTTCAATCAAAGGAGCATTATAGTAAGCACCATGTATTAGTGGCCAACTTCCATATTGTTCCCTGTTCAAATACGATAACATACTTATCGCTTCTTCAGGACTATTCTCATCAATAGGTACATCCGCATTCGAACGGATGATCAACATAAAAAATGAAGAATAACCAATCAAAATAAAAATGAATCCTAAAACAATAGTATTTAGCACCACTTTTTTCTTTCGATGACTATAGCGAATACCCCAAATCATTAATGCAATTAATGCAGCAAAATAAACAAAGGTTCCAGAATTAAATGGAAGACCAATATTATTTACAAAAAACAACTCAAATAGCGTGGACATTTTAACCACCCAAGGAACAATTATGTACATAACCACTGCAAGGATAAGAATTGAAATAATTCCGGTTTTAATTACTCCTTTATTTGTGGTTTCATATTTTTTATAATAATACACATATGCAATGGCTGGTATTGCCAATAAATTAAGCAAGTGAACCCCTATAGATAAACCAACCAAATAAGCAATAAAAATTAACCAACGGTAACTGTATTTATCGTGAGCTTCTTCTTCCCATTTTAGAATGGCCCAAAAAACCAATGCTGTAAAAAAAGATGACATTGCATAAACCTCGCCCTCAACAGCCGAGAACCAAAATGAATCAGAAAAA
>JAOZQX010000088.1 GCA_029931995.1 Bacteroidales bacterium | reverse complement strand
TTTTGGTCGGGATAAACATCCAGCAAATTATTAACGCCCACAGTAAATTGCATCGCAGAAGAAAGCTGATATCCAAACGACAGATCTGTCACCACTTTTGGAGAAAACACTTCCTGTCTGTTTACATTAATAGTAGCCTCGGTAACCTTTCCAAAATATGCATTCCTTAAAAAGACATTCCATTTATTGGCAGTAAACACAAACGACAACTTAAGCTTTGTGCTTGGAGTGGCTTCTTCTAAATAAATGCGGCTATCTTCAGGAAAATAAACATCCACTAGTCCTGCATTCTCAATTACTTCAGATGCTTTAATTTCGCCCACCCTTCTTGTTTTCGTAAAACTTCCGGATAGCTCTGATCGCAGTTTCATGTTTGAACCAAAATAATAGTTATGGGTTAATACCCAATCCAAGCCTTTGGTCTCTGTATCAATAGCATTGGCAAAAAAAGATGCTCTTGAAGCATTTGCCTGCGAAAGAATATTATCCATTTCAGTACCATTTCCAGGGCCTTGAAATTGCCCTGTATACACAATCCTGTCATCCACCCTGATAAAATAAACATCCAGCGTAAAAGCCAAATGTATTTTGGGATCTTTTGCTGTAAACCCCAAGCTCACACTTTTCGAGGTCTCTTCTTTCAAAGCAGGAATTCCCAGCAAACTGGCTACCCGGCTATCGTTAGAAAATGTTCCTACTTCTTGTGGCACTCCATCCTGATCAAAAATGGTATTTGTTTTATTAAAGTATAACTGATGCAAAGAAGGAGCTCTGAAGCCAGTATTTACTGCAGCTCTGATATTTACATTTTGATTTAATTTATAACGCAATGCCAATTTAAAATTGAATGTCGAACCAAAATCGCTATAGTTTTCATAACGAGTGGCAAAACTTGCTAAAAAGGAAGATGTAAAATCAACTTCCATATCAAAATAAGCAGCTATACTATTTCGATATTTCGATAACTCGTTTTCAGGACTGAAACCGGGATATACTTGTGATCCTCCGGGACGGGGTTGCCCGAAAAAATCAACCGAAGGCTGCTGTGTAGCAAAGGTAATTATCTGACCGATATCATCGTATTGCACATATGAAGCGTTTTCTCCTGCCACGATAGCAAAATTTTCCAATCTATACTCTGCACCAAATGCCAAATTCAGATCCTCAAATATGTTAGTGTAATATCTACTTACATCCAAATTTGTGGTATTCTGCATAAAGCTAAACCCACCTGCATTAAAAGTAGTTGGCGAAGCATTTAACATACTTGCATTCGAACTGTTTGCCACCTCGAACATAAATGAATTTTTTCCGTAAGTATTGCTAAAGTCAACAGTCCAATCAGAAATTTTTCCTTTAATCCCAAACACCAACGACTGATCCTGAATGAGGGTATTAATTTCGGGCAAAAAGCCATTAATATAAATCGGAGTATAGGTTCTGTTTTGATTGGGGAGTCGGTAAAAGCCAGCTGCATTTCCCATACGTGAGCTAATTCCGGCAAAAGAATAGAGTTCAGTTCCATTGTAATCCAAAGGCAATGACAAATTTGCAAAAAACCGTCCGCCTCTCATGGCCGACTGTCCCATGCGCATATTAAAATCAGAGCGATTAAAATTACGAGCTAATAATTCCTGGTCGGTAACATCTACATTTAAAATATTCTGTAAATCAGCAATTGAGCTTGCATCGGCTATTGACGTTTGCAAATTTGAAGAAAAATAATTCACAGCCGCTGCATAATTCTTTATTGCATCCATATCTTCTTGCAATAATGAAATATCAAAACCATCAGCATTGGCCATTTTCTCAATGGCATTATAGGCATTAAAAATCGCCCCTTCAAATTCTTTCATACGCCCAAAGCCCTGCCTGTAATCAAAATCGCCTGTAAAATTTATACTTCCCCCATTTTTTCCTAAAGGAAGTCCGTAATTGGCCGAAAAATTAATCACTTCACCATCCATTCCTCCGGTTCGGTCATTGGCATATTTCGAAAAATTTGCTCCACTACTTAGCACAAACGACAGTTCGTTGATACTTTTTTTCAATATAATATTGATCACTCCTGCAATTGCATCCGAACCATATTGAGCGGCAGCACCATCACGCAATACCTCGATGCGATCGATAGCTGCTACAGGGATAGCATTCAAATCCGTTCCGGCACTTCCCCGCCCAAAAGTTCCATTTACATTAATGAGGGCAGAATTATGCCTGCGCTTTCCATTGATCAATACCAATACTTGATCGGTTCCCATTCCTCGTAAAGAAGCCGGATCAACATGATCGGTACCATCCGAAATATTTTGGTTATTGGCAGAAAATGAAGGAGCAGAAAAATTGAGTATTTGATTAACATTTACCTGTGGCAAAACTCCTGACATTTGCTTAATATCGATAACATCAATGGGTACAGGACTATCTATAACTGTTCGCCCCGCTTTACGAGAACCCAAAACTACAACTTCGTTTAGGCTCACTCCACTTTTTAGTTGAATGTTTAATACTTCGCCACTGATGATCATTTCTTTAGTCTCAAAACCCACACACGAAAATACCAGCAAGTCACCAACAGAAGCATTCAAACTAAAATGCCCCTGAAGATCGGTTATGGTACCCCGATTACTTTCTTTTATTAAAATACTCACTCCCGGAATCAGCTTATTTAACTCATCCGTAACCTTACCCTTCACGTTTATTTGTTGTGAGAATAATTCAAAACTGCTGATAAAAATGATGAGGGCGATAAAGAATACTTTTTTCATGGCTTATTAGGTTAAATTTGTTTTACTCCTTAAGTATCTGAGTCAGATTGGATAATAAAACGTTCTCTAATTTACATGAAATTTATTTCTGTAACAAATAACAAAAGTCAGCAAGTACTTTTACGTAACAAAGACAGGATTCAAATATTTTTTTATAAAATACAGAAAATCAAATAGATTCAAATTCATTTTCAAATTCTTCTAATTCTAATGATAGTTTCTTAAACTGCGTTAACATATTTTTACTTGGTTTTTGATCGGCTCTATTCACAGTTCGAATTAAAAAGTTTATTTGGTCATTTAACTTGGGAGTCATATAACGTCCTTTATCCATCACCAATTTTTTCTCAAGCATACCAAGCTTTTCATCTTCTTTTCTCAATTTTTTTCGCGGTCCTTTTCCTTCCATAATTTTGGCAATTTCTTCTCGTCGTATTTTAATTTCATAGATGAGCTGCTTAGCTCGCGAAGAAAGTTTAATCAATTTTAAAGAAAGACTTTCCTGTTCTATCAAGTCATTATTGATAATTCCAATGTTTTTTAGTTTGGGGTCAGGCAAAATTTTGAAGGACTGTAAATATTCTTCACCATCAACTTTCAGTAAAACATAATAATTGCCAGGTGCTACATTTGGACCAAAGTCGAAACTTCTAACAGGGTTAGCATCCCAAGAACCGCGGTGTTTCATATCCCATTTAATACGATGCGCACCAATTTCATTGCTTAGCAGTAATTTTGAGCTTCGAATATAAAACCAGCTATATTCAATATTTTTTTCTTCATCTTTATTCGCCCCATTTGTGCTACTAAATGATTTTATTAGATTTTTATCTGCATCCAAAATTTCGATACGAATATCTTCATTTGCTTCTTTATTCAAATAATAATCGATAACAACTGCACTTCCCGGATAATATGGGATGGTATTGCTTCCGGTTGGACGAAAACGATAACGGATAACATCCATTGGTTTTGCCAAATAATTTGATGTGGTTTGCTGCAGTTTCTCATAAAATCGCAAAGGCGAAATATTATCCATAATCCAAAATGACCGTCCCATAGTAGAAAGGATTAAATCATCTCTGAAAATTTTAATGTCGGTAATTGGTGTAATGGGTAGATTTTGTTGTAAACTTTGCCAGTTTAAACCATCATCAAATGAAACAAAGATTCCAAATTCAGTTCCGGCATATAACAAACCCTCTACTTTTGGGTCTTCGCGCACAACACGTGTTGGATAGTTTTCGGGCAAACCATTTTTACCATTGGTTAACAAAATCCAGTTTTCGCCAAAATTTTCCGTTTTATAAATGTAAGGATGCCAGTCACCCAATTGGTATCGCAATACTGCTATATAAGCTTTCCCTTCTTTATGAGAGGAAGGTTCTACACAATCTACGCGGCCTCCTTTGGGTAAATCTGAAGGCGTCACATTTTTCCAATTTACACCACCATCTTCAGTAATATGCACAGGACCATCATTGGCTCCTACCCAAATCAAACCTTCTTTTAATTTCGATTCGCGAATAGAATAAATAGTACTGTAATATTCTTCTCCAGTAACATCTCTGGTAATAGGATGCCCCGAAATAACTTGTTTATCAGGTTCAAATGCAGTAAGATCAGGAGAAATAATTTCCCAACTTAGCCCATCATCCGTAGTTTTATGCAAGTATTGAGAAGCATGATACACCACCTCAGGGTTGTGAGAAGACACATAAATTGGAGCAACACGCTGAAATCTAAATTCTAAATCCTTTGGATTATGTCCATAAATATTCGACGCATTGGCAGTATAAGAACGTTCTTGTCCGGTAAGTTTATTATACACTCCAAAATGACCTTTGCAGTTTGAGTAAACAATATTTGGATTCCCCGGCTTAGGGACAGCAGGGCCTGTTTCGCAGCCACCTACTTCACGCCAATAATTTTCACCTCCCGAAATGGATGAATAAGGAGGCAAGCTCGGTACTGCAATCGTTGAATTGTCTTGTTGCCCTGCATATAACCAATAGGGATACTGATCATCAACTTCTACCTGATAAAGTTCGGCCGTAGGTTGATTGCGCTGCGATGACCAACTATCACCACCATTCATTGTAACATTTGCTCCCCCATCATTAGCCTGAAGCATGATTAAGGTATCATTTTCATTGATCCAAATGTCATGATTATCGCCATGAGGCGTACTTTTACGTTTCCACGATTTTCCTGCATCTACCGATTTATAAAAGCCTGTAGAGTTCACATACAACACATTTGCATTCAAGGGATTGGCTTCTATATTACAATAATAAAATGGTCGATCAAGTAAACGAGAATTTTGACTTACAAGTTCAAAACTTTCACCCCTGTTGTTTGAACGATACAAGCCTTCACCCTCCAATGCCTCAACAAGAGCATATAATCTATCAGGATCAGCTTTTGAAACAGCAAGGTCAATTTTTCCAATAACTCCCTGAGGTAGCCCATTTTCCAACTTCTTCCAATTTTCACCCCCGTTTTCCGATTTATAAATTCCTCCAGCTTTTCCCCCACTAATAATTGTCCAGGGTTTGCGTTCAGCTCGCCACATAGCTGCATAAATAATATTGGGATTGTCAGGTGCAAGTTCTAAATCAACTGCACCAAGCGTATCAGCCAAATAAAGTACCAATTTCCAAGTTTCGCCACCATCAATGGTTTTGTAAACACCTCGTTCTTTATTCGGATTAAAGGCCTGACCTATGGCCGCCACAAAAATAATATTTTCATCGTCTGGATGTATTTCTACAGCACCTATTTGTCCTACTTTATCGAGACCTATATATTCCCAGCTTTTGCCTGCATTTATTGATTTGTAAATTCCTTTGCCTGCAATGACATTTGATCGCAATCCATCTGATCCGGTTCCCACATAAATAATATCAGGATTATTTTGAGCCACTTGAATGGCACCAATAGATGGTGTACTGAAATACCCATCGGAAATATTGAACCAATTAATACCATAGTCCTGTGTTTTCCACACACCACCTCCTGTGCTACCCATATAAAATGTAGCAGGTTGAGAAAACACTCCGGCTACAGTTGTTACTCGCCCTCCTCTTGTGGGACCAACATTTCTATATTTCAGATTCTTAAATATATTCTTATCCGAAGATTGATTATCAACTTGAGTTTGAGAAAAAACAGTAAATGCAAATAGTAATAAAGTAAATAATGTAATAGTTTTTTTACGTAGAGAATTCATATCAATAGTTTTGGCTTTTCGTGCAAATATATACAGCACAAGTTATTGAAAAATTATTTATAGAGAGATATAAATTATATAAGCCAAGTCGAATT
>JAOZQX010000087.1 GCA_029931995.1 Bacteroidales bacterium | reverse complement strand
CTAATTTTTTTGGGGTACCCGTAGCACATTTTTCAACGAGATTAGAAACTATTGAAAGTTTTTCTGAGTACTCTGTATAATTCATACTATTAATTTTATAGAATAGCGAGATTCAATGATTAATTCAAATAATTTGGGGAGTATTTGAATACTTAAACAATTAAGTAATCTTTTGTTTATTCCATTTTTAGAAAAAAGTACCCTTTATAAGAAGTTTATAATAAATCTAAATTTTATTTAATCAGATCATTGTCCGATTACTCTGGAGATTGTTTTTTAAAAAATTATGTAACATCTTAAACAAACCGAAGTTATATTTTATAAAGCTTTGGTGTTATGTTCAAAAATTATTTTAAAATTACCGTTCGCCTTTTTGCTCGCAACAAAGGCTTCTCTTTCTTAAATATTTTAGGATTATCTATAGGAATTGCGATAAGCATTATTGGCTTGTTATATGTTTTTAATGAGTTAAGTTATGATCGTTTTCATAAGGATTCCGATCGTATTCACCGGATTGCTGTGGATGCACTGTTAGGTACAACTGAGATATATCAAACATATACAGCCGCGGCTTATGTACAACCTTTGTATTCAGATTTCCCGGAAATTGATAAAATTACAAGAACTGCACTATGGGATCTGGAATTTGAATATGGTAACAAGAAGTTTATTGAGAATGGTGTTTTTGTAGTTGATTCTACCTTTTTTGACATTTTTACTATACCTGTTATAAAAGGGGAAACATCAAGCTTGTTAAATGAACCTTATTGTGCTGTATTGACCGAAAGTACTGCAAAAAAATATTTTGGGAATAACAACCCGCTTAATCAAATTATTGTTAGTAATTCTATAAATTACAAGGTAATCGCGGTTGTTGAAGATCTGCCAAAAAACTCACATTTTCATTTTAATATAGCTATTTCATTAATTAGTTTTGATGGGTACTACAATAGTCCACGGTGGTTTAATAACAACTTTCTTACTTATATTAAGCTTCACAAAAACGTTGATTATAAAAATGTTGAAGCGAGATTCCCCGAATTTGTAGATAAATATTTATTTGGTGGTACTTATGCCGAGCGAACTTCCGGAGGAAATAAATGGGAATTATACCTTCAACCCCTAACATCAATACATCTAAATTCTAATTTGAGAGGGGAATTTGAAGCCAATGGCAAAAAAGAATACGTTTATATTTTTCTGGTAGTTTCAATTTTCATTTTGCTTATTGCCTGTATTAATTTTATTAATCTATCAACAGCGAGAGCTGCAAAAAGAGCGAAAGAAGTTGGAGTACGGAAGGTGGTTGGTTCAAACAAAGCAGACTTAATAAAACAATTTATTGGCGAATCCATATTAACAAGTTTTACCTCCTTAATTTTAGCTTTATTATTTGTTGAAATCGCACTTGCTTATTTGCCTTCATTAATTGGCATCGAATTGGAGATGCCTTACGTTTCAAATATTCTTACCATTCCAGTTTTGATCTTATTGGGTTTAGTCGTGGGCTTATTTTCCGGTGCTTATCCGGCCATGGTGTTATCTGCTTTTAAACCAATTTTTGTTTTAAAAGGAGGTGGGCAAAAGGGAAGTGGTTCAAATTGGTTTAGAAATAGTTTGGTTATTGTGCAATTTGTGATTTCAATTGTTTTAATTATTGGAACTTTAATTATCTCAAAGCAATTAAACTTATTACAGAATGCAAATCTTGGTTTTGACAAACAAAATATTATTGTAATTAATAATACAAGCACACTTGGCAATTCTATTAAGGTTGTGAAAAATGAAATCTCAAGTTTATCGTATGTTCAAAAGGTGACATTTTCTAATAGTGTTCCGGGTGTTCCTTTAAATAATTGGGGTTGTCAAGCTGAGGGTAGAGAAGGAGGATTTACACTCAATGTTTTTTATGCGGATGAAGATTTTGAAGAGGTATTTGATTTAGGTTTCACCAAAGGGCGTCATTTTTCAACTGAGTATGGAACTGACTCAATGGCGATTATTATTAATGAAGAGGCTGAAAAACTTATTGGGTTTAAAGAGATTTTAGGTAAAAGGATAAATTTTTATAGTGAAAACCACCTCCATATTGTAGGGGTTGTTAAAAACATTCATTATGAGTCAAAGCACCAGAAAGTTCATCCAATGGCTATATTGAATATTAATAGAAGAAGTAATCCTTCAGGATATTTATCTGTAAAAGTAGCTTCGGGAGATTATTCAAGAATATTGAAAGATTTGACAAATATTTGGGATAAATACTCGCCAAGTGTACCAATTGACTATTCCTTTTTTGATGAACAATATAATTCGCTTTATGCAAATGAGATGCAAACTAAAAAGCTGTTTTTATCATTTTCGTTTTTAGCCATTTTTATTGCATGTTTAGGTTTGCTCGGACTGGCATCCTACATTGCGCAGCAAAAAACAAAAGAAATTGGAATACGAAAAACTTTTGGAGCCTCAGCTGCGACCATTACATTGTTATTGTCAAAAGGATTTTCAAAATGGGTAGTTGTTGCCAATATTATTGCATGGCCTTTAGCATGGTATTTTTTCGATAATTGGTTGAATAATTTTAATTACAGAACTGAAATTCATTGGTGGTATTTTGCCTTGGCAACAGTTGTTTCTTTCCTCATTGCTTGGATTACGGTGAGCTACCAAACCATTAAGGCTTCAAGAGCAAATCCGGTTGATGCCTTGCGATACGAATAAACTATACATATTACAGATATAAAAAAGCGGGAGTCAAAATTTTGACTCCCGCTTTTGAGTTATTAAGAACAAATATATAAAGAAGATACGTCTACTATGAAAAATTATTGAGTACGTATCTGTTTATTTTAATGCATTCGATTAATCATTTGGCTCCATGAATCACGGTTTTTAACCACGAAACGTAATTGAAGACCGTTACGGGTAATAAGACTTAATCCGTTTTGTAAAAACATTTTGGTTTTAAAATACATTAACTCCCTGATATCACTTGGTAAAATTTCCATGTTATAATCTGTATGAGTTTTATCAATAGTTTTAAAATAAATTCGTTGATTGGTAAGTATTAGTTTTCCTTTTACCTGCGACTCCGGCGCATAAAACTGCACATCGCCTGCTTTTGTCACAACTTCGTTTGCTTTTAAATCGACTACCATAGTTTAATTTTTTTGAGTAACACGGTTATATACATCTCATGTATTATGCCAAATATTTTAATGGCCTGTAAAACAGAAAAATAAAATAAAATTGTGAAGTCCCCAAAAGATAAAAAGTGTGCGTTTTTGCTTCAAAAGTGTACGATTTTGTGAAATCCCAAATTGCAATTATCAAATCTCAAACAAATTACAATTAACAATACCCAAGCTCTAAATGGATAAATTTTGGTTTGTAGTTTGAATATTGGGTTTTGGAAATTCTTTGTTATTTGGATATTGAATTTTGTAATTTATTAGTGTTAACCAAACAATAATCTGAATACATCTTCAATTTTTTTCACAGGTGTGATGGTGATTTGTGGATTTTTTAAGTCTATACCTTTGAGATTATATTTTGAGATGAAAATTTGTTCGAAACCTAATTTCTCTGCCTCATGAATGCGCTGTTCAATGCGGTTTACTGAACGAATTTCGCCTGATAAACCTACTTCGGCTGCAAAGCAAACTTTTTGCTCGATGGGAATATCTTCGCTGGAAGAAAGAATAGCACTGATTACAGCTAAATCAATCGCTGGATCATCAACTTTTATTCCTCCCGCAATATTCAGGAAAACATCTTTAATCCCCAATTTGAATCCACTGCGTTTTTCGAGAACAGCCAATAACATGCTCAAACGCCTAAGGTCGAAACCAGTTGATGAGCGCTGAGGTGTACCATAAGCAGCCGTGCTGACCAAAGCCTGTATCTCAATCATGATGGGTCGAAGCCCCTCCATAGTTGAGGCTATCGCTACTCCGCTTACATCTTCATCTCGTTGAGAAATTAATATTTCTGATGGATTTTCTACTTCATGCAATCCGGTACTTTGCATTTCATAAATTCCCAACTCAGAAGTAGAGCCAAAACGGTTTTTAATGGAACGCAAAATCCGGTAGCCATAATTACGCTCGCCTTCAAATTGGAGAACCGTATCCACCATATGCTCTAAAATCTTGGGTCCGGCAAGTGCCCCGTCTTTGGTAATATGTCCGATCAAAAAAACGGGTATGTGATTCACTTTCGAATATTTCTGCATCTCTGCTGCGCATTCGCGAATTTGCGAAATGCTTCCTGCGGAGGATTCAATATAATCGGTATGCAGTGTTTGTATCGAATCGATAATTACAACATCGGGTTCGATATGTTCAATTTGCCTAAAAACATTTTGGGTTAAAGTTTCAGTCAGAATAAAAAATGAATCACTTGAGAGTTTGATACGGTCGGCACGCATTTTAATTTGCTGTCCACTTTCCTCTCCACTCACGTATAAAACCTTTTTATTTTTCATTTTTAGCGCAACCTGAAGCATCAGAGTTGACTTCCCAATACCTGGTTCTCCGCCAATTAACACCAATGAGCCGGGAACCATTCCCCCACCCAAAACACGATCCAGTTCTTTGTTAGAAGTGCTGTCTCTTTTATCGGATTTTAGATCAATTTCGTTAATTAAGTGAGCTTTATTATTTTCTTTAGCTTGCTTTAAGATGGGATGTAAGGCTTTGTCTTCTTTTTGAATTATTTCTTCAACATACGTATTCCATTCTCCGCAAGATGGACAATTCCCAATCCATTTACCGGACTGCGCTCCGCAATTTTGACAAAAAAATAGTGTTTTGGTTTTAGCCATATTTTAAAATTGGAAATTTAAAATTACAAATAACAAATTTCAAATCACAAATAAATTATAAAATTCAACTCTTAAAGCGATTTGGAATTTGAAAATTATTTGATGCTTGTTATTTGAGTTTTGGAATTTATTTATTTTCCCCCCTGATTCGCTTCTCAATTGCTGAAGTTGAATATCCTGATAGGAAATCTAATGTTTTAACCTCGCCTCCTTTGCCTTTTACAATGTCATAACCAACAATCTGTTCTTCCGAATAATCGCTGCCTTTTACTAAAATATCGGGTTGTACAAGTTTTATGAGTTCATAAGGGGTGTCTTCTCCAAAGTAAACAATGGCATCAATAAAACTTAGGGATGCCAAAATCATAGCGCGCGAATTTTCATCGGTGATGGGACGGGTATTGCCCTTGATTTTTCTTACTGATTGGTCGGTATTTAAGCCAATAATTAAAATATCTCCTAGGTCTTTAGCTTTCGATAAATAATCGATATGGCCAAGATGCAAAAGATCAAAACAGCCATTGGTAAAAACAATTTTCTTATCTTGGAACTCCCAAACAGCCAGCTGGCTTTTAAGTTTTTCGGGGGTATAGATTTTTGTTTTAAGCTGATTCAGTATGCTCATGTTTTTCTTTCTTTTTAAGACTAATAATCATAAAATAAGAAAAAGCCCCGACGACAAGTATCATTAAACTTTGCGAGGTATGAATGAGTGTAGCCCATGATGCAGCAATTTCGTTTGGAATCATGTATAATTCGAACAAAATAGCTTTTACAATGAAATGATAAGCGCCAATACCACCAGGTACAGGAACAACCATCCCCAGGCTTCCTATTGCTAGTATTGTAACTCCATCTATTACTCGAAGATCTGATGTAGCTTCCATTGTGAAAAATACAATATAGGTCATCAAAAAATACATAAACCAAATGATAAATGTATAAAAGAGAAATAAGCTCCGTTTTTTGAGTTTAAGAATGGTGTTCATCCCAGCCCAAAATCCGGAAAAAAAGGTTTTAATTTTCTGATATAGATCTAACTCTTGTAGTTGAGTCTTAAATCTTCGGTGTAAAATTGAGCAGATAATTATGATGGCTGCAATAATTCCGAACAAATACAAAAAAGCAGTAAAATTATTAGAAAAACTTGATAAAAAAGGTTCAAAAATCAAGCGGTTTACAAAACCTCCAACTAAATCAAGTTGTAAAATTATTACCACAAATATTAATGTAAGCAGAACAATCAGGTCGAACATTCTTTCGGCAAGTACCGAACC
>JAOZQX010000086.1 GCA_029931995.1 Bacteroidales bacterium | reverse complement strand
CAAACTGAATTATAACAATTTAAATTCTATATCACATGCAAAACAAAGGAGCTATTAGATTTTTTGCAATTGCCTTTGCGCTGGTTTGCCTATTCCAGCTTTCTTTTACGTTTTTTACAATTAAAGTTGAGAAAGACGCCCGTGAATATGCACATAATGGAACAGCTGATAAATTAGCAAAAGAAAGTGCAAAAGGAGATGCTTTAAGAGAAGGATTTTTGGCAGATTCAATTTCAAAAGCCCGCGAGACCTATTATCTGGACTCAATCTCAAATGAAAATGTTTATAACATTTTGTTAAGACAATACACTTATACCGAGTGTAAAGAAAGAGAAATTAACTTGGGTCTTGACCTGAAAGGTGGCATGAATGTTACCCTTGAAGTGAAAGTAGCCGATATCGTTCGTGCACTCTCTGGCAACAGTGAGGATCCAGTTTTTGTTCAGGCACTACAATTGGCTCGCGAAAAACAAAAAGACAGTCAGGCTGATTTCATTACACTTTTTGGTGAGTCTTTTGAAGAAATTGACCCGAATGCGAAGCTGGCTGCAGTTTTCACAATTGTTGAATTAAAAGATAAAATTCAATACAGTTCAACGAATGAGGAAGTGTTAGCTGTTATCCGTGAAGAAACTGATGGAGCTATTGATCGTGCTTTCAATATTTTAAATACACGTATTAACCAATTTGGTGTAGCTCAACCTAACATTCAGCGTATTGCCGGAACTGGCCGAATTTTGGTTGAACTTCCTGGTATTAAAGAACCCGACCGTGTTCGTAAACTTTTGCAAGGAACGGCTAAATTAGAGTTTTGGGAAACTTATGAGTTTACCGATCTTCAACAATTTTTTGCAGATGCGAATGCCCGTTTGAAAACTGAAGTAGAAAGAGAAAATATTTTAGAAGAAATTGAAAATAAAGATGCAGTTGCTGAAGAAACAACAGCAACAGACGAAGACGCCGAAGCTACTTCTTTGATTGAACAAATTGAAACTGATAGCCTTGCAGTTGCTCAGGATGAAAAAAGTCAGTTTACTGAGTATGCAAAAAACAATCCATTGTATGCATACTTAATTCCACCCTACTATCAAAACCAAACGGGACAATATGTTGCGGCAGAAGGTGCAACTGTAGGGATGGCTATGATTAAAGATACAGCTCGTGTAAATTACATGCTTAAGAAAGTAACTAATATTTTCCCTCGCAACCTAAAATTAGCTTGGGTTATAAAAGCTGAAAACACACACGCTCCTGATTATCTACAATTAATTGCATTAAAAGTAACCTCCCGTGATGGAAGTGCTGCTTTGGAAGGTGATGTAATTGTAGATGCAACACAAGATTACACTCAAACCGGACAGGTAAGTGTAACTCTTGGTATGAACAGCGATGGCTCTCGGGCATGGAGAAGAATTACAGGTGAAAGCATTGGAAGACAAATTGCTATCGTACTTGATGGATATGTATATTCTCACCCAAGAGTAAATACTGAGATTTCTGGTGGAAGAACCGAGATTTCTGGTGGCAATATGAGTGTTGAAGAGGCAAAAGACCTTGCAAATATTCTTAAAGCTGGTAAACTTCCGGCACCTGCAAGCATTGTTGAAGAAGCCGTTGTAGGTCCTTCACTTGGACAAGAAGCCATTCAGGCTGGTATGTGGTCATTTATTATAGCCTTCATCCTTGTATTAGTTTACATGGTTATTTATTATAACCGTGGTGGATGGATTGCCGACCTCGCATTGGTTACCAACGTTTTCTTCCTGTTTGGAGTATTGGCCTCTTTGGGTGCTGTACTTACCTTACCTGGTGTTGCCGGTATCGTACTTACTTTAGGTATGGCAGTTGATGCTAACGTAATTATTTACGAACGTATTAAAGAAGAGGTTAGAGCCGGAAAAGGAATTCGACTGGCCATTGCCGATGGATATAAAAATGCTTACTCAGCTATTATTGATGGTAACGTTACAACACTATTAACTGGTATTGTACTTTACATCTTTGGTTCAGGACCGGTACAAGGTTTTGCTACCACGCTGATCATAGGTATTCTTTCTTCCTTATTCACAGCAATTTTCATTTCACGTTTAATATTCAACAACCTACTGAACAAAAACCTGACGGTGAACTTTGCCAACAAAATGACTGCAAACTTTTTGGCTACAGCTAATTTTGATTTTCTTAAAAGAAGAAAAGTTGCCTATGTAATCTCTACAATTATCATTATAATTGGTATTGGTTCCTTGGTTACAAGGGGGCTGAATTTTGGTGTTGATTTCTCTGGAGGACGCACATATATTGTTCGTTTCGATCAGGATGTAAAAGTAAATGAAGTACGCGATGCTCTTTCTGTTGTTTTTGAAGATGCTACTCCCGAAGTAAAAACGTTTGGACCTGCAAAACAGGTCAAGGTTACAACTAAATACATGATTGATGACGATTCTGATACAGTAGATGGCATTATTGAAAATAAATTATTTGATGGACTCAAACCATTTTTTGTTGACCAAAGCATCACATATAGCAATTTTAGTACAGATGTTGAATCGGATGATAAAATGATAGGGATTTTAAGTTCACAAAAAGTAGGCCCAACAATTGCGGATGATATTCGTAATAAATCATTAATGGCCGTTATTTTTGCACTAATCGTAATCTTTATTTATATCGCAGCACGATTTAAAAAATGGCAATTTGGTTTGGCAGGTGTAGCTGCACTATTCCACGATACAATAATTACCATTTCTTTATTCTCAATTTTCTATACAATAATGCCATTTAATATGGAGATTGATCAAGCCTTTATTGCAGCTATTTTGACGATTATCGGTTATTCAATCAATGATACAGTAATTATCTTCGACCGTATCCGTGAGTTTACCGGATTGCATCCAAAGAAAGATTTGATAACAAATATTAATGCAGCATTAAATAGCACCTTGGCTCGTACCATCAATACTTCAGGCACAACCCTGGTTGTATTACTAACCATCTTTATTTTCGGTGGTGAAGTTATTCGTGGGTTCACCTTTGCTTTATTGGTAGGTGTTTTGGTAGGTACTTACTCATCACTGTTTACAGCGAGTCCAATTGCCTTCGATTTAATTGGTGAAAAATCAAAAGATAAAATTGCTGCCAAAATCGATCCTAAAAAGAAGAAAAAATAATCTGATATAAGGTTTAAAAAGTCCCGTTTCGTCGGGACTTTTTTTTTACTATTTTTGCTTATAGATTAAGAATAAGCGGTATGGATTTCAATCTTTTATTTTTTAATATCAGTACGGGAGAAATTATCATTGTAATGCTAATGGTTTTTATCATTTTCGGGCCTGGAAAGATACCCGAAATAGCCAAAAAATTAGGTCGTGCATTGTATGAGGTTAAACGTGCATCAAGCGATATTAAGAGGGAAATTGATGTAGAAGTACGAAAGATGGAACAAAAAGAAAGCAAGCCAAAACCAAAAGAAGCTGAAGATACTCCCCCTGAAAGCAAATAAATCGGGTGGTTGTTCGTTTACAGATTATGTTTGTCTGACTCACTATAAAATGGAACAAAGAATCAATCATCATAACCAACTTTGCAAACAATTATTCGTTGCCACATTATCAATTGTTTTCATCTTTCTTTTCAGCTTTTCTGCCTTTGCAAAAATAAATATGCCGCATCAGCGGATAAAGATTTTGAAAACCATAAATACATTATTGCTGCCGAAAAGTACGGAAAAGCCCTAAAAAAAATCAAAAAAGATGTGGAAGAAAGAAACCGCATCAATTACCAATTGGCCGAATGCTACCGTCTGACCAATAATTACCGTCGTGCCATGAATCAATACAAGCGAATGGTTAGAGCAAAGTATCAGGAAAAAGAGCCTCTAGTACTATTGCACTATGCTGAGGCTTTAAAACTAATGGAGAATTACGATGAAGCCATAATTCAGTACAGGGCTTACCAATTATTAGCACCGAAAGATAAAAGAGCTGAAAATGGTCTCCATGCTTGTGAAAACATACAATCGTGGATAGAAAATCCTACCAAACACCAAATAAAAAATTTGGCAAAAATCAATTCACGTGAATCTGATTTTGCTTCGGCCTATGGTGGACGCACTTTCAACACCATTATTTTCACATCAACCCGCGAAGAAGCCACCGGAAACCAAAAAGATGAGTGGACAAATCAGGAATTCAGCGATTTATTTATAAGCCGTGTCGATCGTCAGGGTAATTGGAGCAAGCCTGTTTTGCTCGACAATGAAGATGGAGATACCGAAAATGACAATACTATTAATTCAGGGGCTAACGAAGGCAGCCCTTTCATGAACTCAAAATTCACTAAATTATATTTCACTCGTTGTCCTAATGCGGTAAAAAAAGCCTCCGGCTGTCAAATTTACACTTCCAAGCGTGTAAGCCGAACTTGGTCGCGCCCACAAATTCTTATGCTCGGAAGAGATACTTCTGTTGCTGTTGGTCATCCAAGTTTAAGTAAGGATGAAATGACTATTTACTTTTCGGCTGAACGATCGGGTGGTTATGGCGGAAAAGACATTTGGTTTGCCACTCGAAAAAGTGCCGAAGCTCCATTTGGGCGACCTCAAAATTTAGGCTCTCAAATTAACACCTCTGGAGATGAGATGTTTCCATTTTTAAAAAACGACAGTATACTTTATTTCTCATCAAACGGACATATTAGCATGGGGGGGCTAGATATTTTTGTTTCCAAATTAAATACTGAAAATGAATGGGGAATACCGGAAAATATGAAATCGCCCATGAACTCAAACCGTGATGATTTCGGAATAGTTTTTCATGATGAAAAAGAAGAAGGATTTTTTAGTTCTAATCGTAAAGGTGCCAAAAACGACGATATTTATTTCTTCCAGATTCCTCCAGTTGAATTTACGATTACAGGTATAGTTACAAATCGCGAAAGTGGTGAGCCTATGGAAAACGTAAAAGTCAGCCTTATTGGTTCAGATGGGAGTTTGATTAGTGTACGCTCAAATAATGAGGGGTATTACGAATTTGGCACAACACAAACTATCAAAAATTTAGATTATGAACTTAAACTAAGTGAAGAAGATTTCTTCAGTTCCACAGAAAATATTAGCACCCGCAATTATGAATCCAGCTATGATTTTAAGTTTGATTATATGTTGCAACCCATCCCTAAGGAACCAATCATACTTCCCAATATTTTGTATGATTTGTCTAAATGGGATTTAAAACCTCAATATCAAGATAGTCTTCAGGGCTTAATCCGCACCTTGGAGGAAAACGAAAATTTAGTTATTGAATTGGCCTCACATACCGATGCACGAGATTCGGAAGAACGAAATGATGTACTTTCACAACGTCGTGCAAACTCGGTTGTTGATTATTTAATTTTACGCGGTATAAACCCAAAACGACTGGTTCCAAAAGGATATGGAGAGAGTCAGCCCCGCGAACTTAAAAAAGATTTTATTCGTGCAGGACTAACTTTCAAATCGGGTACTATTTTAACCGAAGAGTTTATCAATTCGCTTGGCAATAAGGCCGAAATGGAAGTGGCACACCAGCTCAACCGTCGAACCGAATTTAAAGTACTTAGAGATGATTTTGATCCTTTTGCTGACATTACGGGTAGCGACGGCTCCTTATCTTCAACAAGAATCTTGAAACCAAAAAGAAGAGTTTTGCCTTTTATCACAGATGAGCAAAGCCAAGAAACCATTGCGAATTGCACATTTAATGGTCATGAGTTTTTATTTATTTATAAGGAGAATGCACTTGCAGAAATTCCTTTACGGGAAGCCCTTATATTGATGAATATGGGAACCATTACAAAAGATGACTTTATCAATGTAGATGATCTGAAGAATGGGACAATTGCAAACGGGTCAGAATTTTACATCAAGGAATTAAGCATAGCAGGAAAAACAGTCCGTAACTTACCCATAAGAGTGAATAACCGTATAAAAGAAAAATTAATTATTGGCGAATCTACACTTATAATGTTTGGATTGTTTAATTTTGACACCGAAAAACAAATCATAATTTTTAAATAGCAAACCTAAAATGCCCATAGAATCCAGATATCAAAAGCGCGGAGTTTCTGCCGGAAA
>JAOZQX010000085.1:3485-6121 GCA_029931995.1 Bacteroidales bacterium | reverse complement strand
GAGCTTCCCAAATGACTAAGGTATCTGGGTCGGTTGATGCATAACCATATTCAACTTGCCCCCAAGATGTAATTCCAGGTCTTACTTTGTGTAGCAAACGATAATGGGGCGAACGTTTCATAATTTCACTAATATAATATTTGCGTTCAGGACGAGGCCCTACAATTGACATATCTCCTTTAATGACACTGTAAAACTGCGGTATTTCATCCAATCTAACCTTACGTAAAAAGCGCCCAAAAGGAGTAATCCGATCATCATTTTCGTTTGAAAGCTGTGGGCCGTTTTTTTCAGCTTCGTTATACATCGATCGAAATTTATACATTTTGAAGGTTCTTCCCGCTCTTCCAATACGTTCCTGAGCATAAATAATTGGCCCTGAGGAAGAAAATTTTACTCCAATAGCCACAAAAACGTAAGCAGGAACAAGAAGTACGATTGAAATAACAGATACAACTACATCAAATATTCGCTTAAAAGATTGTTGCCACAGCGGCATTAATTCAGGTGAAATTTGTACTAATGGTGTGCGAAATATTGAACTCATTTTCACATTTCCCATCATGAAATCCTGCATATCAGGAATTATTTTCACCACCACATTCATATCTTCCAATTCAGAAAAAATCCGATCAACAAATTCTCGCTCTCCTCGTTCAACAGCAATGATAACCTCCTCAATGGAATGATCCGATACAATCTTCCGTAAATCTTTATAATGTCCGACACAAGGTAAAAATTCTTCAATAGGAGACTCTCTATCCTGAAACACTTTCACAAAACCAATTATAATATTTCCCGATGATTTATGTTGATTTTCAAGCTCGTGATAAATTTTTAAAGCACTTCCATTATTACCAACAATTAAAGATTTGAAACCAATAATTCGATTATGAATTTTATAGGCAGTAATTGACGTGATAATAAGACGTGGAATATATGTCAACAAGAAGTGAAAACTAAAAAGCACGAAGAATGAACGATAATAAGTTTTATAACTATCAATCTGATCATCTAAAATTAAAAAGAAAAACAAAATCAGAACACCAATAAAAGATATTTGGAATGTTTGTCCTAATTCGGCTAAACGAGCTTTGCTAAATATTTTTCGATAAGTGCCTTGGATATAATATAAGAGCACCCAAAAAATGGGGATAAAAACTACTCCAAACCAAAAATTTGGATCTTTTGCAATGAGAGAAAAATTTGCATTCGCATCAGTTTCTACAAAATGCTTTCTGAATAAATAAAACAAAGCCCAGGCTAAAGCAGCAGCCAAATAATCAAGAAAAAGATATTTTAATACCTGAAGTTTTTTATTCATTTCAAAATCAAATTCATTTTTGCATTAATACAAATCTGATAATAATCCTTAAATATACCCTATGGGAGAAACACAAAACTAATAATAAAACAACAATCCTCAGGCTACAAATTATTTGCGCCCTGATTAATTTTATCCATAATTTTATAGGCTAAATCTAATGCCAAGTAACCATCATTAATAGTTACCGAAGGTATGGTATTATTAATTATTGAATTATAGAAGCTTTCCAGCTCAGTTTTAATGGCATTAATTTCTTGAACTTCGGGTTTCTCAATAGTTATTTGTTTTGAACCTTTTCCTTCGCCCAAATCAATAATCATATCAAAAGGACCTGCCTTTTCAGGATCAACATCTTTCATTCGAACAATTTCTGTTTGCTTTTTGAAAAAGTCAACCGAGATGTATGCATCCTTTTGAAAAAAACGAGCCTTGCGCATATTTTTCAAAGAAATACGACTTGCCGTTAAATTTGCAACACAACCATTGTCAAATTCAATTCGTGCATTTGCAATATCAGGAGTTTCGCTCACGATTTTCACGCCACTAGCACTCACTTTTTTGATTGGAGATTTTACCACACTTAAAACAATATCCAAATCATGTATCATCAAATCTAAGGTAACCGGAACATCTGTACCACGCGGATTGAATTGTGCTAAGCGATGAGCTTCAATAAACATTGGTTTATTAATGAATTTTTCGGCAGCTAAAAGAGCAGGATTGAAACGCTCAACGTGTCCAACTTGTACTTTAACATTTGCCTCAGCAGCTAAATCAATTAATTCCATCGCCTCCTCAGGAGTAGTAACAATTGGTTTTTCGATAAATACATGTTTGAACTTTTTTAAAGCTTTAGCAGCAGAATCAAAGTGAGAAATAGTTGGTGTTACAATATCAATTACATCAACAGAATCAATCAGTTCTTGTACATCAGCGAACCTATTGATCCCGCTTTCATTCATTGCTAATTCAGCATTTTCATCACTTGGATCATAAAAACCAACCAAATCATACTCTTCAATCATCTTAATACATTTCACATGTATTCTTCCCAAATGACCAACACCTAAAACTCCAATTTTCAACATAATTTAATTTTTCTGCAAATGTAATTTTTTTTGTGCTGAACGAATTAGTAAATTCGCGTAAATTATTCCATATTTACTAACATACTTTAAAATCGATATATAAATTTAGTATGAATGACACTTATAGGCATAAAGGACTACGAAAGAAATTAGTAGAGACTGTTCGCAAAAAAGGAATTGAAGATGAGGATATCTTAAAAGCGCTGGAGAATATTCCCCGT
>JAOZQX010000085.1:0-3475 GCA_029931995.1 Bacteroidales bacterium | reverse complement strand
AGGACAAACCGTTTCCCATTGGCTCAGGACAAACAATCTCTCAACCTTATACTGTTGCTTTTCAAACCGAGCTACTTGAAATAAAAAAGGGAGATAAAGTTTTGGAAATTGGAACCGGTTCTGGTTATCAGGCTTGTGTTTTAGTTGATTTAGGAGCTAAAGTATATACCATCGAACGTCAAAAGAAACTCTATCAAAGAACCAAAGAATTTTTACCAAATATTGGTTATAGAATCAAATGTTTTTATGGTGATGGTTTTAAGGGATTGCCGGCTTTCGAACCCTTTGATAAAATTATTATTACAGCCGGAGCCCCATTTACTCCAAACGAACTTCTTAAGCAATTAAAAATTGGTGGAATTATGGTAATCCCAGAAGGTAAAGGTGATGTCCAGATTATGAAAAAGATTATCCGAATATCTGAAAATGATTATGACATTAAAGAGTATGGAACTTTTCGTTTTGTTCCTTTACTCGAAAACAAGGCGAACGATTAACACCGATTCAATATATACAAGTAAGCTCCCATAAATGGAAAATTTTTCCCAATTCTGGAACTAATCTCTTATCCAGCATTAATTAAATACACGCAAAATCAATACTTTATTACTATATATAATAAATGGCCTAATAATTGATATTATAAATAGTTCAATATCAACAAAATAAATTATCATGCGCAACAAAACATTTTTACTTACAATCACCTTGTCTGCACTTTTTATTGTTTTATTTTTTTCATGTCAAAAATTTGAAACCAAACAGGCCGACAACGAGCTAACAGAAACCGCTTTAGCAGATGCGAGTTTTAGTCCCGGTTTTAACTGGGAAACCACACGAAATATTACATTAAATATCTCGTCGGAAAACTCACAAATCCTCAACATTACTTCAACGGATAAGTCAATAAGGTACTATAAAGGAATACTCTTGGATAAATCCGAAACTTATGTTGTAAAAATTAGTGTACCTACTCATGTAGAAAAACTTAGTATAAATAGTCAGGAATTTAATCTAGATTCAGATAATATTTCTATTAATCTGTAAAAAATATTTCTGAAATTTAAAGATCATAGTCATGAAAAAAAAGATACTATTTACGATATTTATTGCATTCCTATCCTTGGGTATGTTTGCAGCAACAATCTCAGTTAATCCATCAACTCCCAATATTCAAGCAGTAATTAACGGGAGTACAGCAGGAGATATCATTGAGTTCGATGATGGGACTTATGCACTGTCTGCTTGTTTAATTGTTAATAAGGGGATAACACTTATTAGTAAAAACGGGGTGAGCTCAACAATTATTGACGGAGGGTACACCATACCCGGAACAGGTGTTAGGTGTTTTCACTTAAGCCATGCTGATGCTGTTGTAGATGGGTTTACAATTCAAAAAGCTTTTGGGAACTTCACTGATAAACACGGAGGTGGATTACGTTTAGCAAATGGAGCTACTGTACAAAACTGTATAATTCAATACAATCAAGGTCAAGATGGTGGTGGTGTAGCTATTGATGCAACTGGTGGATATGTTTTAAACTGTATTATTAGAAATAATACTGCTGTGTGGGGTGGAGGCGTACGTTTATTTGGCGGTGAAGTTAGAAATTGCCTAATAACAGACAATACTAGCATAGGTTCAGGTCATGGTGGCGGTGTTAATATTTACACAGCCGGTAACGTATATAATTGTACAGTGGTCAACAATACCTCACCAGACTGCGGAGGTATTCGCACCTGGAATACTAGTAATGTTGGAAATAACATCGTATATAATAATTCTGCTCCAAATATTAGAAGTACTGGAGCTAGTGATAATCATTTTAACAACTTCACTTCAGACCCATCATTTGTTGGAGCAAACGATTTTCATTTACAATTGGGCTCACCATGTATTGATGCGGGAATAAATGCCGCATGGATGACGACAGCCTATGATTTAGATGGAAACACTCGAATTTATAATTCTATTGTTGATAAGGGTTGTTACGAATATTTCCCAGCGATCATTGATGACGATGGAGATGGTATTGAAAATATTGATGATGATTTTCCTGATGATCCTGACCGCGCATTCATAAATCATTTCCCTGCCGCAGGCTTTGGAAGCCTTGCTTTTGAAGATTTATGGCCCGGTAAAGGTGATTATGATTTTAACGATGTAGTGGTTGATTACCGATTTGCTACCGTTACCAATGCGCAAGATTATGTGGTTGATGTTACAGCTACTATCGTTGCTAAAGCTAGTGGAGCATATTTTCATAATGGATTTGGATTTGAATTAACCGAAGCTGATAATGGTCTAAAAACAGATTTAGTAGTTACCGGATATGATCTTCAAGAATCATATATTACGGTAGATGGAAATGGATTGGAAGAAAACCAATCTCATCCTACAATTATTGTTTTTGATGATATTTTTAATTCATTGCCTCATCCTCAATTAGGACTTGGGGTGAATACCGAAGACTGGACACCCTTTGTGCCTTTTGATACACTTACTGTAATTATGACACCTGTTCAGGATACTTATATTGCAAATGACTTTAATTTAGTTGATTGGAACCCATTTATTATTGTTGATATGGATAGAGATGTAGAAGTGCATTTAAAAGATAAGGCTCCTACTGACTTAGCTGATCCAAGTATATTTGGAACGGTTGAAGATGATTCCGATCCGGGAACAGGTAGATACTATGTTACAGCTAACAATTTACCTTGGGCTATAGATGTACCATCCAGCTTCGATTGGCCAAAAGAAAAAGTGGACATTGCATGGACCTATTATCATTTTATTGAATGGGCTCAGAGCCTTGGAGTAGATTATGACGACTGGTATGAAGATAATCCGGGTTATAGATATAATCCCAATATTTATCAAGTACCGTAATAAAGAAATAATTTACCTTGGGTCATTGTTGTTCTTTCCAGCTTCGACTGGTCAAAAGAAAAAGTGGACATTTCACAGGCATACCTTCACTTTATTGAATGGGCAGAGAGTTTAGGAACAGAAGAGATAACTTGGTACGAGGATCTTCTCGGAAACAGGAATAGCTCTAATATTTATGATGTACCTACTCCCTAAATAATAATAAAATTGTAAAAGGGGGTGGCTCAAAAATAAGAATTTCGTCATGCTGAACTTGATTCAGCATCTCATAATTCATCAACAAAGAGATTCTGAATCAAGTTCAGAATGACGTTGCCTTTATGTAATAAAAATACCTCTATTTTATTTTATCTAACGCTATATCTATCTTTTCAACTAACGGAAGATTTCCATCAATCCAATGAATTTCAAAACCTTGTTTCTCCAATCTTCGATACCAAGTCATTTGGCGTTTCGAAAATTGGTGAATGGCCGTATTCAGTTTCTGAAACATTTCATGATAGCTAATTTCTCGTTTTACATGCTGGGTAACATAACGGTATTCCAAACCATAAAACATCAATTGATCGGCAGTAACTCCTT
>JAOZQX010000084.1 GCA_029931995.1 Bacteroidales bacterium | reverse complement strand
TGGATGAACTAAGTGTTGATTTAAATAAAACTATTGATTCGTTTAAAGAAATAAATAGCAGATACCAATCTCAACTCAATTACCTTGAGTTATTATTAGAAAAGATTGATGTTGGAATTTTATCAATAAATCAAAATGGAAAGATTTTATTAAACAATACTGCTGCTAAAAAAACATTAGGACTTGAAAAGTTAAGCTCTTTAAATGATATTGCCGAGAAACATACCGTTTTAGCTGAGACAATTAAGAAATCGAATTATAATCGTCATTTGCTAATAGACATTAAAGATAAAGGAACTACCAAACAGCTTTCGTTAAAAATTACCGCCATTGAATTATTAGGAAAAGCTCAAAAACTTGTTTCTATTCATAACATCTCTGATGATTTAAGTAAAACTGAAACTGAAGCATGGAATCGTTTATTAAAGATTCTTAATCATGAAATCTTCAATTCTGTAACTCCCCTTTCCTCTTTAAGTAATACGCTTAGTATGATAATTAGAAACGAGGATGGTGAGGTGAAAAGATCAGAAGAATTAAGCAATGAAGATATTAATGATATTGCTGAGAGTTTAGATGTTATTCATCTAAGAAGTAATAATTTAATAAGTTTTATTAATGGATTTAAAAAATTAGCAAAAGTCCCACCACCCAAGATTGAAAAAATCAAAGTGACTGATTTATTACATAAAACAGCATTACTTTTTGAAGAGGAAACAAAAAAGAAAAAAATTGAACTAAAAGTACTATCTGATTCAAATCATAAAATCAATGCAGATCAAAGCCAATTAGAACAAGCCATAATCAATCTTATTTCAAACAGCATTCATGCTTTAATAGGAAATCAAGATCGAAACATTGAATTGCGTTCTTTTAAAAAAGATGAATTCACACATATTCAGATTTGTGATAATGGACAAGGCATACCAAAAGAAAATATTGACAGAATTTTTATTCCTTTTTATTCTACACGTAAAAACGGATCTGGAATTGGGCTTAGTTTAGCTCGTTATCTTGTACAGCTTAACAATGGCAAAATTCAGGTTGAAAGCAAAGAAAATATTGAGACTTGTTTTACTCTATCTTTCGAATAATTTTGTTAATAAACCTTTTAATAAGTTCAATTTACAAATAATGTAACAAGTAATTAAATTTCTTAAATTGTACTTGTATACACAAAATTATATTCCATGAGCTCCTCAGAACTTATAAATGAAATTGAACTTCGAAAAAAGGCTGAAGAAAAGCTAAAAGAGTATGAAAATAGACTCAAACAAATTGTTGAAGAACGTACTATTCATCTGAAAGAGAAAAGTAAGGAGTTAGAGGCTGCTAAAACCAAAGCTGAAGAAGCAGATCGGCTTAAAACCGCGTTTATGGCTACCATGTCACACGAACTCCGAACCCCTTTAAATGCAATCATTGGTTTTACCGAATTAATGGATGACGCCACTCCTCGTCAGGAATTTATGGAATTCAAAGACATTATCAATAAAAGTGGAGTTCGCCTTTTAACAACAGTAGAGGACATCTTCCAACTCACCTATATTGAAACGAAGGAAATTGAATTTTACAATGAAAAATTTAATTTGAATGGTTTCATTCACTCTTTAATGGATAATTACGAAGAAGAAAAAGAAAACTTTCACAAACCTTATCTGGATATAAATTTCAGACCAGGCTTAGAAGATAAAGATTGTTTTATTTATTCGGATCCTAAACGCATAAAAACAATATTAGACAAGCTCGTAAATAATGCAATAAAATTTACAAAAATTGGGGCTATTGAAATTGGGTATGAATATGCTAGGAAAGGGAAATTTAAAGATTATTTTATTTTCCATGTAAAAGATACCGGAATAGGTATTGCCAAGGAATTTCATGATATGATTTTTGATCGTTTTCGCCAAGTTGAAGAAACAAACACCCGTAATTATGAGGGTTCAGGATTGGGAGCTACAATTGCCAAAGAGTTATCAAAATTATTGGGTGGAGATATGTGGTTAGAATCGGAGCCCAATAAAGGATCTACCTTCTTTTTTGCTTTGCCGATTAAGATTCACGGACAAAAATCACAAACCAAAGCTATTACAGAAACTAAGAAAGCTATTCCTGACTTTTCTACTAAAAGAATACTTATTGCAGAAGACACCGAATCAAATTTCAAACTATTAGAGCAATACCTTAAGAAGACTAAAGTTGAAATTATATGGGCTGTTGATGGTGTTGAAGCAGTTGAATTTTGCAAGCAAGATGATAAAATTGATCTCATATTAATGGACATGAAAATGCCTAATATGAATGGTTATGAAGCTACAACTAAGATAAAGAAGTTGGGTGTAAAATGCCCTATAATTGCTCAAACTGCCTATGCTTTGCAAGATGATGAAGTAAAAACTTTTACAGCTGGATGTGATTCTTATCTGGCAAAACCAATAAAATCGAGGGAGTTATTTACTGTTATGGAAAAATTTCTGAGAAACTAGTCAAATTTTAATCAAACCGAATAGCTTTTATAGCTTGAATTTTCCCGACAATCATGGATGGAATAATTAATATCATCGATGAAACAAATGCTGTTCCTAAGTTAATCAGAATTACATTTGTTGGGTTTAACAGTATAGGAACAACCGACATATAGTATGATTCCTGATCTAAGCTCACAATACCAAAGTGATACTGAAGCAAACAGAAACCTATTCCAATAATATTACCCCAAATTAATCCACGTCCAACAATCGAAAGTGATTTATACAAAAACACTTTGCGAATAAAAACATTGTCACCTCCTAATGCTTTTAGGATGCCAATCATCGAAGTACGCTCAAGTATTAAAATCAACAAAATTGAAATCATTGTAATCCCAGCTACCATAACCATTAAAGCCAAAATAATAAATACATTCATATCCATTAATTGCAACCAATCAAAAATTTGAGGGTAATTATCTTTTATACTCGATGCGTTTAAATCGTACCCAATTGTATTATAAATAATTCCTCGCAAGTTTTCCAGTTCGTCAAAATCGTCAAGTAAAACCTCAAAACCTCCAACCTGCTCATTATCCCATCGGTTTAATTTTTTAATTTGAGAAATATCGCCTATTAAAAATTGCTCATCAAATTCTTCCAAACCAGTCTTATAAATGCCTTTAATTGTAAATCTCCGACCTCTGATATTTTCCTGATCCGTTGAAACAAAATACATTCGCAGATTACCCCCTGTTTTCAGCTCTAATCGATTGGCAATTGTTTGGGATATTAATATATCAAGAGAGGATTTAAGTTCTGAAAATTTGGGTGCTTCTCCCTCAATTATATTTTTACTAAAGAAATCCCAATCGTAATCCTCACCAACTCCTTTAAAAATAACGCCCTGTATTTCAGCAAATGTTTTAATAATTCCGGTTTTATAAGCATAAACCTGAATATGCTTCACCCCTTCAATATTTTTAAGGCTGGGATAAAAATCTTGATGAATGCTGATAGGGCTGGTTTCGTAGGAAGTATTAAAGTCGTATTTATTTATTTGTATATGCGCTCCAAAACCAATAACTTTATCACTAATTTGTTGCTGAAAACCGCGCACAACCGCCATTGCAATTATCATAACACTTAAACCCAGTGCTATACCAATGATTGCAATACGCACAATAGGCCGCGAAAAACTTTCGCGCTTTAATGAAGAAATGCGCCGAGCGATAAAAAATGGAGTATTCAATTGAATTCTTTTTTACAAAAATAGAAAATCTCACATCCAAATGAAGAAAATACCGATATGCATTCTCTTTTTTATTTTCATCCTTAACGGATGTACTCAGTCAAAACAAGTTCCAAAAATTGTTTCATGGACTGATATCAAAGCAGGAAATGCCCAAACTGAAATCTATTTTCCGATGCTTAAAGGCAAAAAAATTGCCTTAATTGCAAACCATACTTCAATGCTTGACCAAACACACCTAGCCGATTCATTATTAAATGCGGGCATTAATTTAGTTAAAGTTTTTAGTCCCGAGCATGGATTTAGGGGGAAAGCCGATGCTGGAGCAATTATTAAAGATGGAAAAGACATAAAAACAGGATTACCTATTATTTCTCTATACGGAAAACATAAAAAACCAACTACGGTAGATTTGGCAAACATCGATATTGTATTATTTGATTTGCAAGATGTGGGAGTCCGTTTTTATACTTACCTCTCAACATTAACTTATGTAATGGAGGCTTGTGCAGAAAACAAGATTAAAATTATTGTTTTAGATCGGCCAAATCCTAACGGCTTTTACGTAGATGGACCAGTTCTTCAAACTGAGCATAAATCTTTTGTAGGTATGCATCAAATCCCAATTGTGCATGGTTTAACTGCAGGAGAGTTTGCATTATTAGTCAATGAAGAAGCTTGGCTCCAAGATGCTGTTAAATGCGATCTTGATGTTGTTAAAGTTAAAAATTACAGCCATAATCTAATTGTAGATTTACCCATCAAACCCTCACCCAATTTACCTAATTTATCAAGTATTTTATTATATCCCTCTTTGTGCTTGTTCGAGGGAACAATTGTGAGCATCGGAAGAGGAACAAGCAATCCGTTTGAATACATTGGTCATCCCGAGTACTCGGAGCAAGAGTTCAGCTTCACCCCTATTTCTACGCCTGGCGCCAGTTTATATCCACCTCAAAAAGACAAATTATGTTTTGGGAAGAACCTTAAAAATTACTATTCAAAACTACCTGACGAACTTGGCAAAATTGAATTAGGATGGATCATTGACTTCTACCAAAATCTTTCTCCTAAAACGAAATTTTTCAATAATTACTTCGAAAAATTAGCTGGCACAAACGACCTACGAAAACAAATAGAAAATGGTTTGACAAATTGGGAAATACATCAGAGCTGGAAAAAGGAGTTGGAGGAATATAAAAAAATCAGGGCAAAGTATTTACTTTACCCTGATTTCGAATAAATTTTATTTCAAATTATTTTTTACCCGGATAAACCTTCAGGGCTTCATCCAAACATTTAATTGAGCTATTCAAATCGTCAACATTCAGCACGTAACTAATACGAACCTCATCTTTACCCTGCCCGGGAGTAGAATAAAATCCGGAAGCAGGTGCCAGCATTACCGTTTGATTTTCATAATTAAAATCTTCCAATAACCATTGACAAAATTTATCAGAATCATCAATTGGAAGCTTCGCAACTACATAAAACGCTCCTTTGGGGTTAGGACAATAAGCACCTTCAATATTATTAATTCCTTCTACAACCACATCGCGGCGTGCAATATATTCTTTCATTACCTCTTCAAAATAAGAGTCAGGAGTATCGCAAGCAGCCTCAGCAGCAATTTGTCCAAGACTTGGCGGGCTTAAACGTGCCTGAGCAAATTTCATCGCGGTAGCCATTACTTCTTTGTTTTTTGAAATCATACATCCGATACGCACTCCGCAAGCACTGTAACGCTTAGAAACCGAATCAATTAAAATCACATTGTTCTCAATATCTTTCAAATACATAGATGAATAATGTTTATGTCCATCATAACAAAACTCACGATAAACTTCGTCGGCTATCAAATAAAGATCATACTTTTTCACAATCTCTTGTAACACCTCTAATTCTTCCTTACTGTATAAATAACCCGTAGGATTATTAGGGTTGCAAACCATAATTGCTTTTGTATTGGGTGTAATTACCTTCTCAAACTCAGCATTATGTGGCAAAGCAAAACCACTTTCGATAGATGATGGGATGGGTAAAACCTTTACTCCTGCATTAATAGCAAAACCGTTATAATTAGCATAAAATGGTTCAGGAATAATTATTTCGTCATCAGGATCCAAGCACGTTTGCATTGCAAATAAAATGGCTTCTGACGCACCAGCAGCCACAATAATATCATCAGTAGTAATATGAATATCATTTTGTTTGTAATACTCAACCAACTTTTTACGATAAGATAGAATTCCTGCAGAATGACTGTAAGCAACAACTTTCTGATCAAAATTACGAATAGCATTTAATGCTAAATCAGGCGTTGCAATATCGGGCTGACCAATATTAAGGTGATGAACTTTCACTCCTCTATCTTTTGCAGTTTCTGCATAAGGAACCAATTTACGAATTGGTGATTCAGGCATCAATTGCCCTTTT
>JAOZQX010000083.1 GCA_029931995.1 Bacteroidales bacterium | reverse complement strand
GTGTCCAAAATTTAGAAGTTTGCGCAAACCCTCTTCTTCAGGATCTTGAACAACAATCTTAGATTTAATTTTTATCGATTTATCAATTAATTTCCTCCAATTAAATTTCGAAAAATCATGATTTTTATTCAATTCTTTCCAATATTCAGCATCGACAATAAGCCCATGTTTAAGCATCTCTGCATAGCCCGCTTTTAATTGACGAATATTTAAAGAGCTGAAGAAATCAGGATAGAGAAAAATTGCTTGTGGATAAGAGAAGAGACCCAATTGATTTTTATAAGCGCGGTAATCGATCCCCGTTTTCCCTCCTATGGCCGCATCAACAGATGCTAATAATGTTGTAGGAATATGAATAAAAGGAATTCCCCGCTTATACACTGAGGCTACAAAACCACCAAGGTCATTGATAACTCCGCCTCCCAAATTAATCAGCAATGACTTCCTTCCTGCTTGTATTTTCAAAATATGGTTCCAAACAAATTGACAAGTTTGCAAATTTTTATGCAATTCACCACTTTGAATTTCAATAATCTCCGGATTATACTCATCAAAAACTGGGAGTAGTTGAGGGATACAATATTCTCTCGTATTTTCATCAACAAGTACAAGGATGCGGTAATCTTTATACGCTTTTAAAAATTCAGTTAAATGCTGAAACGTATGATCCTCAAAATATATTGGATGAATATCTGTTTTCAATTATTAAAGTTTAGAATTTGAAAGTAAAAATACTAAAAAAATAAGGAAATTGGCTTGGATAAATTTACCCCATCGCAGCCATTAAAAGCGAAATCTCTTTATAAGGCAAATCAAACAAATCGCCAACCATTTTATTTGTAATTGTTTCATTCAGTAAATAAACTCCCTTACAAATACCTTTATCTTGCTTGAGGTAGGACTCTATACCTCCTGCTTCTCCAATTTTCAATAAAACCGGAGTAAAGAAATTACTAAATGCGTAAGAGGCTGTATGAGGAACCTGCGAAGCCACATTAGGCACACAATAATGTGTTACGTCAAATTTTTTATAAACCGGATTTTTATGATCTGTAATTGATGAAGTTTCGAAACAACCACCCTGATCGATACTTACATCAATAATAACCGAACCAGGTTTCATTTTTTGAACCATATCCTCGGTAACAATGCAGGGCGACATTCCTGTTGCCGAGTGAACAGCACCAATTACCACATCTGCATTTTTAAGTTCTTTCATTAAAAATTTAGGTTGAATAATGGACGTAAAAATACGATTATTAAGTGCATTCAATAAACGATCTAATTTATAAATCGAATTATCGAAAACCTTTACTATTGCCCCCATACCCAAGGCTGCTCTAGCAGCATTTTCAGCAACCGTTCCGGCGCCAATAATCACAACTTCTGCAGGTTTAATACCCGGAAAGCCACCTAGCATTTTAGCCTTCCCAAATTCCGAATTGCTTAAATAATTAGCCGCAATCATAATGGCTGTATTCCCAACAATTTTACTCATTGAACGAAGTACGGGATATGCTTCGGATTTATCTTGAATTTGTTCAAAGGCTATTGCAGTCGTTTTTTTGGCGATTAATTTTTTAAAATAATCGGCACTTTGATTAGCAATATATAATGATGAAAAAATTACATGCCTTGGTTTCAGCATTTTTAATTCCTTATCAGACAAAGGAGCTACTTTCAATATTAAATCGGCTTTAAACACCTCTTCTGCATTTTGAACAATTTCAGCTCCGGCTTCGCTGTATTCAACATCTTCAAATCTCGAAGCTTTTCCGGCATTATTTTCAATCAACACCCGATGGCCATTTTGAACTAAAAGATGTACAGCACTTGGAACCAAACACACCCTGTTCTCAAGATTGTCCGATTCTTTAGGGATACCAATGCTTAGCGAACTATTTTTATTTTTCACTTCCAGCATTTCTTCCTGGGGTAAAAGTTCTTCCGAAGAAGAGAACTTAATAAAACCGTTTTGGTCAGTCATAAAGCAATGATTTAAAACTGTATTATCCGGGATTCATCATCCGGGTCTTCTTCAATAGATATGTATACGGCATTGGGGGGTAAAAGTTCCTCAATTTTTTCTGGCCATTCCATGAAGCAATAATTACCACTATACAAATAATCTTCATAGCCAATGTCTAAAACCTCTTCCTTCTTTTTGATCCGATAAAAATCGAAATGAAAAACAGATTCACCATCCCTTGTAAAATACTCATTTATTATTGAAAATGTGGGGCTGTTTACCATGTTTTCAACCCCAATTGCAGCACAAATTTCTTTTATCATTGTGGTTTTTCCGGCTCCCATACTTCCCTTAAATGCAAACAATCGTTTATCAGCATGTACTTGTAGTAAAGCTTGAGCAGCTTGGGGCAATTCTTGCAACGATTTACAAATAATTTTTTGTGCCATTCTTTATTTTGCTTTTAAAGAAATAAAAGGAATTAAAAGTTCCTCCATCGAAATACCACCATGCTGAAAAGTATTTTTATAAAAATTTACATGGTAATTATAATTATTCGGATAAACGAAATAATCGTCGCGGCGCGCAAAAGCAAAGGTTGTGCTTACATTTGCCCGTGGAAGATGACCATCTTCTGGGTTTTTCAACGTAAATACTCCTTTGGAATCATAATTTAAATTACGACCATATTTATAACGCAAATTTGGATTTGTTTCCCGATCGCCCACAATTTTAATTGGATTATGAACCTGTACCGACCCATGATCGGTAGTAATTAACAAATCAATTTTATGTTCGCCAAGGTATTTTATTAACTCAAAAAGTGAGGAATGTTCAAACCAGGAAACCATTAATGAACGATAGGCCGCATCATTATCGGCTAACTCCCTAATAATTTCCATATCTGTACGGGCATGCGATAGCATATCCACAAAATTATAAACAACAGCATTCAACTTAAATTTTAGTAAATTAGGGAGTGATTCCACTAATTTTTTTCCAGCATTTAAGTTTAATATTTTATTGTAATTATATTTAACATCCCTACCAAATCGTTTTAAAAACGCTCCCAGAAGTTCGCCCTCATATTGGTTTTTTGTTCCCTCGTCAGCTTCGCTAATCCAGTATTTTGGATACTTACGCTGAATCTCTAAAGGCATTAATCCTGAAAACAAGGAATTTCGAGCATACTGTGTGGTAGATGGCAGAATGCTATAAAAAATCTCATCACTTTCAACCCTATAAAATTCTTCAATAATGGGCTGAATGGCTTTCCATTGGTCGTAGCGCAAGTTATCGATAACTAGTAAAAACAGTTTTTCGGAAGCATCTAAATGCGGGAGCACTTTCTTTTTTAAAAGGGTGTGTGATAAAATGGGAGAATCATCTGTACGACCATGAATCCAATCCAAATAATTAGTTTCTATAAATTTTGAAAAAACCTGATTGGCCTCCTCTTTTTGCATTTTCAACACCTGCATAATCCCATCATCCTTCGATTCCTCTAACTCCAACTCCCAACGAGTTAACTTTCGGTAAATTTCAGCCCACTCCCTAAAATCCAACGGATTGTTTAATTCCATCCCAATATTCCTAAATTCCATTTGGTAACTATGGGTCGATTTTTCGCTGATAAGTTTTTTGTTTTCAAGGTTCTTTTTTAGCGAAAGAAGAATTTGATTTGGGTTCACCGGTTTTATCAGATAATCTGAAATTTTTGATCCGATGGCATCCTCCATGATAGATTCTTCCTCACTTTTGGTAATCATTACAACAGGAAGATTGGGAAATATTTTTTTTATTTCTGTCAATGTTTCCAAACCTGAGAGCCCCGGCATCATTTCGTCCAAAAAAATAATATCATAGATTTTTTCACGAATCATATCCAATGCTTCATCACCATTATTGCAGGTTTCAACATGATATCCTTTTTGCTCCAAAAATAATATCTGCGATTTCAAATGATCAATTTCATCATCTACCCAAAGTATTTCAACATTTTGCATTGGCTCTCCTAAAATTACAATATCAAAAATTACGCTTGATGATTGTCAAAAAAAATTGTAATATTGATTATAAATTACTGATTACATCCAATAATATTCAAATTTAATATTAATCGTGAATCTTTCGTCAGCTAATAAAAGAAAAATATTTAACGACCCAGTTTACGGGTTTATCACCATCCCTAACGAACTCATATTCGATATCATCGAACACCCTTATTTTCAAAGACTCCGAAGAATCAGACAATTGGGATTAAGCCATTTGGTTTACCCGGGGGCTCTACATACCCGTTTCCACCATTCAATGGGAGCCATGTATTTAATGCGGCAAGCTATCGCGATTTTAAAAGATAAAGGGCATGATATAAGCGATGATGAAAGCTGTGGGGCGGCCATTGCTATACTGCTGCACGATATTGGACATGGTCCTTACTCTCACACGCTTGAACATTCGATTGTAAACGAAATCACCCACGAAGACCTTTCGGCTTTGTATATGAACAAACTGAATGAGGTTTTTAATGGACAATTAAAAACAGGAATTGAAATCTTCCGTAACCAGCATTCAAAGAAATTTTTGCATAAACTGGTAAGCAGCCAATTGGATATGGATCGGCTCGATTATTTAAAACGTGATAGTTTTTTTACAGGAGTTTCAGAAGGAATCATAAATGCAGATCGCATCATAAAAATGCTCCAAATTGTGAATGATGATTTGGCTATTGAAGCCAAGGGAATTTACTCCATCGAAAAGTTTTTAATTGCCCGTCGATTAATGTACTGGCAAGTATACCTACACAAAACCGTTTTAGCTGCCGAATACATGCTGATGAAAGTTTTGAAACGGGCTAAATTTTTGGCAAATCAAGGTGTTGAGCTATTTGCAACAACGGCATTTTCAGCCTTTCTTTACAACAATTATAATAAGAACGATTTCCAAAACAAACCCGAATTATTAGATCTTTTCTCTCAATTGGATGATTTTGATATTTTAACTGCTTTAAAAGAATGGGTTCATCATCCCGATAAAATTTTATCTTATTTGAGTCATTGTATTGTAAACCGTCGTTTATTCAGAGTTGAAATTCAAGAAGAAGAATTTAACCTAAATAAAGTTGAACTTATAAAACAAAAAACGAGTAAAGAATTTGGAATTAGCATTGAAGACTCAGATTATTTTGTATTTACTGATGCTACTACAAATTATGCGTATAAGCCACAACAAAGAGGTATCAATATTATTTATAAAGATGGGACTCTCAAAGATATTGGACAAGCTTCTGACCAATTGAATATATCCGTTTTATCAAAACCTGTAAAGAAGTTTTTCCTTTGCTACCCCAAAACCATAAAACTTCATTAAATTTGATGCCTGATTGATCTTTACTCAAACACTAAAACATAATAAATGGAATTTACAGCAAAGCAAATCGCAGAAATTTTGAACGGTACTATTGAAGGAAATCCCGATGTAAAAGTCGGGAAACTGTCGAAAATTGAAGAGGGAGAAACAGGTTCGCTTACATTTCTGGCCAACGAAAAATACACTTCAAATATTTATTCAACTTCCGCTTCAATAGTTATTGTAAACAACGATTTTAAGGCAGAAAACGAGATCAAAAGCACTCTCATTCGTGTTGATGACGCCTACTCTGCTTTTGCTCAATTACTGGAAGCATACAATCAAATTAAATTAAATAAAAGCGGAATTTCAAAACAAGCTTTCATCGCTCCAACGGTAAAAATTGGAAAAGACGTTTACATAGGTGAATTTGTATCCATAGGAGAAAATGTAAAAATTGGTGACAATGTTAAAATATATCCGCAAACTATAATTGGAGACAATGTTGAAATTGGTAACGGAACGTTGATCTTTTCAGGAGTAAAAATATATTCAGACAATATTATTGGAAAAGATTGCACATTTCATTCCGGAGTTATTATTGGCAGTGATGGATTTGGCTTTGCCCCCCAATCTGATAATAACTACAAGAAAGTAGCTCAAATCGGAAATGTAATTATTGAAGACAATGTTGAAATTGGATCGAATACGTGTATCGACAGAGCTACATTAGGCAGTACAATTATTCGTAAAGGTGTGAAGCTTGATAATTTAATACAAATTGCACACAATGTTGAGATAGGCGAAAACACTGTTATTGCAGCACAATCAGGAGTTTCGGGTTCAACCAAAATTGGT
>JAOZQX010000082.1 GCA_029931995.1 Bacteroidales bacterium | reverse complement strand
TGAAATATTTATTTACTAATGCCAAAATTTTATCTTCATCATTGCCAAGTTCTACACGAAGTGTTTGGTCATTATATGATTTTAAATAAGTGATAATCCAATTCAACATGTTTTCAGTAAACACCCCATACTTCATATAAATTTCCTTTTGGCGCTCCAATTGCTCAGCCGACTCAAAACAAGAAGTTGGGAGTTTATCTAATTGAGCTAAACGCTCCTTATTCTCATCATCAAAAATATTCACATCAACATAAGTACGCTCCGCATACTCCAATGCATTTTCCATTTCCAAACCATGACGAGCAGCAACAGTTAATCCCGCTAATAATAGGTGAATATCAGCTGATCCATCAGGACATCTGAACTCAACCGTTTGTTTGTTGTGGAAATTAAAATCTATATCGGGTTCTTGAGGGTTCGCATGTTTGATCATATTATTTTTTCCCGACCATCCTAAAGGAACACGAACCAAAACCGATCGATTGCGATCGCCCCAGCAAATATTTGTAGGAGCCTCCTGATGCGGAACCAAACGGAAATAGGAGGTTGGATTGGTGTTTCCAAAAGCAGTTAGGGATGGGGCTAAATCTAAATAACCGGCTATTGCTTTCTTAGCAGTATCACTTAATTTACCATCGCTAATCATGGCTGTTTCGCCGTCTTTTATAATTTTTGTATGAATGTGTAATCCACTTCCAGCCTTACCTACAGTAATCTTCGGGGCAAATGTAACAGTAACTCCGTATTGAAAAGCGAGTGTGCGCAAAATCCATTTAGCAATATTCAATTGATCGGCAGCATCTTCCAAATTGGTTGGTAAAAACTCAATCTCGTTTTGTTCATATACCAAATCGCCTTTATGAAAATTGCCTACTTCAGCATGGCCATATTTGATATACCCGCCACATTGTGAAATTGCCTGCATGGCACGTTCACGCAACTCACCCCATTTTGCGAAAGGGGTAGATTCGTGATAGCCTTTTTGGTCTTCGGCTAAAAATAACTCATCTTTTTCGCTAATTACGTAATACTCCAACTCACCCATTACTTCAAAAGAGTACCCGGTTTTTTCTTTCATCGCTTCATGCGCTTTACGAAGAACATATTCCGGCGAGTCTTCAAACGGAACTCCGTCTTTAGTATAGTACGAACACAAAATATCAACCGTAGGAATGTCAGAAAAGGGATTCAGAAAAGCCGTTTTATAACGAGGAATAATATACAAATCACTTGAACCAGCTTCAATTAGCGAAAACAAACTGGAGCCATCCACACGCTCACCAGCCGTTAATATCGCCTCTAAATGATTGCGATCATTAATCACAAAGTTCAGGGTTTTTAAACGTAAATCCCACCCAATATAACGGAAATTCACCATTTGAATATCGTTATCTTCAATGTATTTAATAAGATCAGTTTTTGTAAACTCTTCCGGATGTTTGTTCAAATACTGAACTAGTGGATTCGGGTTCATTTCAATGGATCTGGCCATATCTATTTTGTTTAACAGGTTAAAAATCGGATGCCGAAATTACTAAATAATTGCGATATATCAGTTGATTACATTTGAATAAAAATTATTTTTACCCAGTATAAATATCTTTGGCTATTTTTGTAGCCCTAAACTGATATTTTTACGATGAACCTGAGCGAACTTTTATTTTTCGGTATTTTTCTGATCTTTATTTTTACTATTCTGATTATTGATCTGGGTCTGTTCAACAGGAAAAGCCATGTAATTTCCTTCAAAGAATCACTTTTTTGGACCACACTTTGGGTTAGTTTTGCACTCGGGTTTTATTTCTTAATTCTAACAAATGGCCAGCTCATTCATGGTATAAGCGACCTAGATCATCTGCAACAAATCATTCAAAAATTTCAACATCCGATACAAATCAGTGGATTAAGCTTTGATGAAGCTCTGCGGGTTTACCAACAAAATTTAGGATTAGAATACATCACTGGCTACCTAATTGAATATGCACTTTCGGTAGATAATGTTTTTGTGATGATTATGATTTTTATGGCTTTTGGCATCGAAAAACAATATTATCATCGGGTATTGTTTTGGGGAATTTTGGGCGCAGTTATGATGCGGTTTATTTTTATTTTCGCGGCCTCCGCCCTTATCCAACAGTTTGCATGGACGCTTTATTTGTTTGGAATTTTATTGGTTTATACCGGAGTCAAGATGTTTATTAACCGTAACAAAGAAGATAAAATTGACACTGCTCATCATCCTGTGGTGCGTTTTGCCTCTCGTTATTTTTCGGTTGCTTCAACTTATAAAGGACAAAAATTTACCATCCGAAAAGACGGCAAACGTTTTATTACTCCTTTACTTATCGTTGTATTAGTTATCGAATTTACAGATGTGATTTTTGCCGTTGATTCGGTACCGGCCATTTTCTCAATTACTAAAGATCCCTACATCGTTTTCTTTTCAAATATTTTTGCAATAATCGGATTGCGGTCATTGTTCTTTTTACTTACAAATGCCATGAGCTATTTCCATTATCTGAAACATGGCTTGGCCATTTTACTCACTTTTATCGGGGTGAAATTATTAGCTCACCACTGGTTGGAAAGCTTTGGATTTGAAACCCAACATTCGCTCTATGCAGTTTTATTTATTCTTGGGATGAGTATGGTGGCGTCTATGGTATTTCCTTCGAAAACTACTTCAGCTGATAAATAACAAAACACAAGCACCAAACTACAAACAATTACCAAAAACTCAATATCCAAAATTGTTTTCATTTCTAAAACGTCATGCTGAGATTTATTCAGCATCTCATTGTTATTGATTGTAAGAGTCCGGAATGACGGTTATCAAAAAGGGGTGCATAATTTTTAATACAATCATACCTTAACCTAAGGTTCACTCAAATGTAGCAACTTCACCCCTTTTACTTGTTGGAGAATAGTTTTATTATGCAATATTTGTTGTTTGAAATTTTCAGAACTGTTCGTATTCTTCTTTGGTGATTTTTCTGCCAGTATTACAAATTGGACAACGGTAAGAATAACTTGTTTTATATGGAATGACCGGAATAAAAAACAGTGAAACATGATCGCTGGATTTAGCCGCCAGCCAATGGGTGGTGTTATTGCAATAATAACAATGCTCCATTTTGTGAGATTGTTTTTCTTTCTCCTTTTTATTTCCTACACCAAAAATTATAAACATCTTAAAAAGATTTAAACTCAACTTCCTCTATCCCCCAAAATTCTTTAGTCACCTTCATTGCAAGCTCTTCATCAAAATGTTTGCAAGTATAAATGATGAGGGACAAAAATTTTAAATTCGACCAAATATAAACCGAAATCCCCGAATCTATCAGAGGAACAAAGGCATCATAACCCTGATTTTCCTCTTTCCCGTCATCGGAAGGAGAAAAAATAATCGGTTCTCCATACATCCTAAGATTAAGTTTAGTTGTAATTATATTAAAATAATCTTCAATCACTTTTTCATCAGAAGCTATACTATAAAACCCTTCAATGAGTAATCGTTGGCGGGTAATATTGGGCGCTAAATTTTTCATAAATCAAATTCTTTAAGCAAAAATAAATAATATTGTTCATATTCTTTGATGACCAACAAGCATTTATTACTCATTAATTATTCTCTTTTTTTTGTCATAAGCACCAGTTAATAAATTGTTGCCTAAATTGTGAAGAAATCACTTGGGCAGGAAAACAAAACCTGAATAAATGTGAATGGCAAATAACGAATGAAAAAATACCTACCGGAAATGAAATTATTAATTTTTTGTTAAAAAGTTTTAATTCCTTTCCTTAAACTGCGGTCTTTGTATAATTATCTTTATTATTACAAGTCCGTATGGGAAAGCAAGCAAAAAATAAGGAGTTGAAAGCGCTGATTCGTTTAATGGATGAGCCGGATCACAAGGTTTATGACCAGATTAAGGGACAGATTTTTTCCTATGGATTGGATGCTATTTCTGCATTGGAAACCACCTGGGAAAACTCCTTCGATAATTTAATTCAGAAGCGCAGTTTGGATTTGATCCATGAAATTCAGTTTGAGAATACTTATATCGAGTTGAATAACTGGGCGCATTTTCAGTTTAACGATTTATTGAAAGGCTTCATCTTGGTTTCCCGCTATAATTATCCTGATCTGGATATAGATAGCATCATTAAAAAAGTGGGCTTGATTATTCAGGATGTATGGCTGGAAATAAATAGCGATCTTACCGGATTGGAAAAAATACGGGTTATCAACCATATTATTTTTGATGTACACCACTTTCGTGGGAACAAAAAAAACTTTTTCTCACCCGATAATTTCTTCGTAAACAATGTGCTGGACACCAAACTGGGCAATCCACTTTCGTTGGGTTTATTGTATTTAATTGTGTGTCAGAGTTTAAAAATTCCGGTTTACGGTATTAATTTACCCAAGCATTTTATACTGGCTTATGCCGACAGCAACTCCATTAAAGAAGATTCAGCCATTCGTCAATCGGATGTAATGTTTTACCTGAATCCTTTTAATAAAGGAGCAATTTTTACTAAAAACGAGGTGGATTTGTATGTAGAGCAAATGAAATTGCCCAAAGACAATAGCTATTATACTCCCGCTAATCATTTGGTGATGATCAATCGTTTACTGGAAGACTTAATTTTCTCTTATGAAAAGATTGGTTATAAAGACAAGGTAACGGAGTTGCAGAAATTGCAGCAGGCGGTATTATAAAATGTTAAATATGCAAATTTAAAAAGGAACCCTGAGCGGAGCCGAAGGGTATTTCGACTACGCTCAATGTCTTTCCTGTCATTTCGAACGAACGAAGTGAGGAGAAATCTCTCAACTTCGATGGAGATTCCTCGATTCCGCTTTGCTCCACTCGGAATGACAGCATCCATTCTTGTCATTTCGACTGTAAGGAGAAATCTCTATCCTATCAATGAGATTCCTCGATTCCGCTTCGCTTCACTCGGAATGACAGCATCCATTTTTGTCATTTCGAACGTAGTGAGAAATCTCATTTTTTATTAAATTTGATTTATGCCTCTTCATCACAATTATCACGTATATATAATGACCAATAAACATAAATCCGTTCTTTATGTCGGAATTACCTATGATTTGGCGAGAAGGGTTTATGAACATGAAACGGGCAAACTTCAGGGATTTACCAAGAAGTACAATTGCCATCATCTTTTATATTACGAACACTTCACAAATATTGAACATGCTCTTGAAAGAGAAAAACAAATTAAAAAGTGGAGGCGAGAGAAAAAGAATGAGTTGATTTTTTCATTCAATCCTGAATGGCGATTTTTGAATGAGGATATAAAAAGTGTTTGAGATTCCTCAGTCGCGTTGCTCCTTCGGAATGACAAAAATAAAAGAGGGCTGCAACCTTAAGGTTGCAGCCCTCTTTTATGCTAGCATGCAGAATGTTAGTGTTTATTTTGTCAAATAATCTGTAACATTTTTCTCAACTCTGGCTACTACATCCGAAACATCCGCTTTTACGAATTTATCGCCGGTAATGTTTTCGAATAATTCGATATAACGTTCAGAAACCGAGTTAACAAAAGTTTCGTCCATAGTTGGAATTTCTTGCCCCTCTTTACCCTGAAAGCCATTTGCCATTAACCATTCACGAACAAATTCTTTAGATCATTGTTTTTGTTTCTCATCTTTATCCTGACGTTCCTGATACCCATCTTTATAGAAATAACGGGAAGAATCGGGGGTATGAATTTCATCAATCAAATAAATTTGATCTCCAACTTTTCCAAATTCATATTTTGTATCCACTAAAATCAATCCCATATCAGCAGCAATCTCGGTTCCGCGTTGAAAAACAGCTCTAGTATATTCTTCTAATTTGATATAATCAGCATCGCTAACTAAGCCTTGTTTTAGGATTTCTTCCCTCGAAATATCTTCATCATGACCCACATCTGCTTTGGTAGTTGGGGTGAGCAATGGTGTTGGGAATTTGTCATTTTCTTTCATTCCCTCAGGCATTGGCATTCCGCAAATTTCACGCTTACCTGCTTTGTATTCGCGCCAAGCGTGACCAGATAGATACCCGCGAATTACCATTTCTACTTTAAAAGGTTCGCAGTAATGGCCAACAGTAACCATTGGATCAGGTGTTGCTAATTTCCAATTGGGCACAATATCGGTGGTTGCGTCCAAAAATTTAGCTGCAATTTGGTTTAACACT
>JAOZQX010000081.1:893-6229 GCA_029931995.1 Bacteroidales bacterium | reverse complement strand
TTTAGTTTGAGAAAAAAAGAAAGATTTTATTTACAATAAATTGTTTAAAAGTATTAAAAAAGCATATATCTTTGTGAAAATTTTCACAAGTAAATTATCACAATGAAACTAACTCATATTGAACATATTGGAATCGCAGTTAAAAATCTTACAGATAGCATTTCGTACTACGAAAATGTTTTAGGATTGAAATGCTACGCGATTGAAGAAGTAAAAGATCAAAAAGTAAAGACTGCTTTTTTTAAGATTGGTGAAACAAAAATTGAACTTTTAGAATCGACCGACCCTGAAGGACCGATTGGGAAATTTATTGAGAAAAAAGGTGAAGGAATTCATCATTTAGCTTTTGCGGTAAACAAAATTGAGTCGGCTATTGAGGAGGTTGATTCCAAAGGGATCAAACTAATCGACAAAAAAGCACGAAAAGGTGCCGAGGGCTTAGATATTGCTTTTTTACACCCCAAAAGTACCGGTGGTGTATTAACTGAATTATGCGAAAATAAAAACAAATAAAATTTGCACTTAAAATGGCAATTGAAGATAAAATACAACAGCTGTTAAATAAGCGTGAGGAAGCACGATTGGGAGGCGGTTTAAAACGAATCGACTCGCAGCACAGCAAAGGAAAATTTACCGCTCGTGAGCGCATTGAGTTACTACTGGATGAAGGAAGTTTTGAAGAGTACGACATGTTTGTAACACACCGTTCTCATGATTTTGGAATGGAAAAACAACAATATTTATCGGATGCAGTTGTAACCGGACACGGTACAATTGATGGTCGGGTGGTATATGTTTATTCTCAAGATTTTACTGTTTTTGGCGGTTCTCTTTCTGAAACCTTTTCACAAAAAATTTGCAAGGTTATGGATCAGGCAATGAAGGTTGGAGCTCCTATAATTGGGATCAATGACAGTGGTGGAGCTCGTATTCAAGAAGGTGTAAGAAGCCTTGCAGGTTATGCCGAAATTTTCCAGCGGAACATTATGGCTTCAGGGGTAATTCCTCAACTTTCAGCCATTTTTGGACCTTGCGCAGGTGGAGCTGTTTATTCCCCGGCTTTAACAGATTTTATTTTGATGAACAAGGACACAAGTTATATGTTTGTAACAGGTCCTAAAGTAGCAAAAACAGTTACCGGCGAAGATATCAGCACTGAAGATTTAGGTGGTGCTGAGGTTCATGGGAAAAAATCGGGAGTGGCACATTTTATTTCCGAGAATGAGGAAGAAGGAATTTTAATTCTCCGTAAACTATTGTCATACCTTCCACAAAATAATTTGGAAGATCCACCCATTTCTGAAAATACGGATCCCATCGATCGTCTCGAAGATTACCTCAACGAGATCATTCCTGACAATCCAAACAAACCTTACGACGTAAAAGACATAATACATGGCATAGCAGATAATGGTGAATTTTTAGAAGTTCAGCGAAATTACGCACAAAACATTGTGATTGGATATGCAAAATTTGATGGGATATCTGTGGGCATTGTGGCAAACCAACCAAATTATTTAGCTGGTGTTTTAGATATTAATGCTTCACGTAAAGCTGCTCGTTTTGTACGTTTTTGCGATGCCTTTAACATTCCCATTGTAACTCTTGTAGATGTTCCGGGTTTCTTACCGGGAAGCGCTCAGGAATATGGCGGAATTATTATTCATGGCGCAAAATTGATGTTTGCCTATGGCGAAGCAACCGTTCCAAAAATTACTATTACCCTGCGTAAATCTTATGGTGGAGCGCATGATGTAATGAGTTCGAAACAGCTGCGTGGCGATGTTAATTATGCATGGCCTGCGGCCGAAATTGCAGTTATGGGTCCGGCTGGTGCTATTGAAATACTCGACGGTAAAGAATTAGCCGGTATTGAAGATGAAGAAGCCAAAATAAAACTAATCGCAAAAAAAGAAAAAGAATACCGTGATAAATTTGCAAACCCATATGAGGCTGCAAAATACGGCTATATCGACGACGTAATTGAACCACGTAATACCCGTTTCAGAATCATTCGGGCATTGCAAACTTTGGCAACCAAAAAGGATGTAAATCCACCAAAAAAACATGCTAATATTCCTTTGTAATATGCTAGACAATCAATTACTATTAGGCATTATTCAATTACCTGAGAACTTTAGCGAAGGACTGGCAATTACCCTTGTTGGTTACTCAATCGTTTTCTCCGCTTTGGTAATTTTATATTTTGTTTTTAATTCGTTTTCAAAAATCCTAAACATTAAATTCAAGAATCGCTTACGCAGGGAAGGAAAACCCGAACTAGCCGAATTACCTGACATTACAGGTGAAGAAACAGCAGCCATTAGTATGGCTCTTTATTTATGCAACGAACTTCATGATGAGGAAAGTAATGTGATCACCATTAAAAGGGTCTCAAAAGCGTATTCTCCATGGAGTGCAAAAAGTCAAAGTGTAAGTCAATTCTCAAGATAAGATCAAATAAAAAAAATGAAAAAGTTTAAGTTTAATATACGAGGAAATGAGTACGATGTAATCGTCAAATATTTTGAAGATGGCGTTGCAAAAGTAGAAGTAAACGGTTCGCCCTATCAGGTAGAAGTTGAAAGAAGTGCACAGGAAACTAAAACCCCTATTTTAGTTCGAAAGGAAATTAAAAACCCGAAAGGAGCACACAAAATTAAAAAGGCAGGTAGTGGTTTAACAAAAATCACAGCACCACTTCCAGGAAATATTATGCAGCTTTATGTAAAAGAAGGCGACCAAATTTCAAAAAATGCTAAGCTGCTAATGTACGAGGCGATGAAAATGGAAAACCTTATCAAGGCCGAAAAAGACGGTGTCATCAAATCAGTGAAAATTCAGGCGGGCGACAGCGTTCTTCAAGGAGATGTTTTAATTGAAATGGAATAAGAACATGAAAAGATTTATCACAATTTTCGGGATTATCTTCTTCCTTACAATCCTTACCACCACTCTTGCAAAAACCGGAAGTTTTGACAGCAACGATACCACCAGTATCAGCATGCCTCAAAATGAAGAAGGGGGAAGTGGAGCTTTTAGTGGTTTATTCAAATTTTTAAGCTATACGGGTTTCAGCAATGCTACCCCCGGCCATATTATTATGATTATTGTTGGTTTGATTTTTATTTTTCTGGCCATCAAATACGATTACGAACCTTTATTATTAATCCCCATTGGTACCGGAATTATAATTGGTAACATCCCATTTTTTCAAGCTGAAGGTATAAATCTTCAATTGGGGGTTTATCAGGAAGGCAGCGTGTTGAATTATTTGTACTATGGGGTTCTCAAAGGTATTTATCCACCTTTAATTTTTCTCGGTATTGGAGCCATGACAGATTTTTCATCCCTGATTTCAAACCCACGTTTAATGTTGTTGGGTGCAGCTGCGCAAGTAGGAATTTTTATTACATTTTTGGGCGCTTTATTTTTAGATTTTAATTTGCCTGAAGCAGCTTCGATTGGAATTATTGGAGGAGCTGATGGACCTACAGCCATATTTTTATCTTCAAAATTAGCTAATGGCGGAATTGTTAACGGTCTCCAAACCCAAAACCTGATTGGTCCTATTGCCATTGCAGCATACTCTTATATGGCTCTGGTACCGGTTATTCAACCACCCATTATGCGCCGACTAACCAGTTGTCGTGAAAAACTCATCCGAATGAAACCTCCACGATCGGTTTCAAAATTGGAGAAAATTATTTTCCCAATTGCCGGATTATTGCTAACATGCATGATCTCTCCCGGAGCATTGCCACTTTTAGGAATGCTATTCTTTGGGAATATTTTAAAAGAAAGTGGCGTTACCCGCCGATTAGCAGATACAGCTCGGACTTCGTTGATCGACATAGTGGTGATATTGCTTGGGTTAACCGTAGGTGCATCAACACAAGCTGATGTATTTTTAACTTCACAATCAATATTGATATTTGTTTTGGGAGCCATTTCATTTATGATTGCCACAGCAGGAGGTATTATGTTTGCCAAATTCATGAATTTGTTCTTGAAAGACGATAATAAAATCAACCCACTGGTTGGTGCTGCCGGGGTGTCAGCTGTTCCTGATAGTGCAAGGGTTGTACAACAAGAGGGATTAAAATACGATTCGACCAATCACCTTTTAATGCATGCTATGGCTCCAAACGTAGCGGGAGTAATTGGGTCGGCCGTAGCTGCTGGTATTTTAATCAGTTTTCTTTTTTAAAATAAAAAGAGGTCATAGTGAAACCATTATTCAATGTTTTCACTATTTTTATTGTCCAATTTAAACATCAATCAATATGTTAATATTAGGCATTGCCGGAGGCTCAGGTTGCGGAAAAACTACTGTAGTAAAAAAAATGGTCAATAGCTTACCAAAAGATTCGGTGGCGGTCATCTCTCAAGATTTTTATTATAAAGATAACGGTCATTTATCGGCCGAGGAGCGGGCTAAAATCAATTTTGACCACCCTGCATCCATCGAGTTTAATTTGTTAGTTAAACACCTTGAAATGCTGCGGAAAGGAGAGGCCATTAAAATGCCAATTTACTCATACCTTACTTGTGCCCGTGCCAAAGAAACCATTCCGGTAAATCCCCCCCAAATTATTATTCTTGAAGGTATTTTGATTTTTACAAATGCTCGCTTACGCGAATTGATAGACATAAAAGCTTTTGTGGATGCCGATGCCGATGATCGTTTAATGCGCATTATCAGACGCGATATTGAAGAACGTGGGCGTTCGTTCAAGGAAGTACTAAACCATTACGAAACTTATGTAAAACCCATGCATTTGCAATTCATCGAACCTACAAAAAGGTATGCCGATATTATTGTACCACAAGGTGGAGCCAATGATATCGCCATTGATATATTAGCATCAAGAGTAAAATTAAATTTAAGAAAATAAGTTAATAAATCTTGTCGGAATCTCGATAGCCTGCATTATTCAAATACCAATCAGCAAATTCGCTTCCACCACTTTCTGCCCATGCTTCAAATTTTAAATAGGCCTCAACAATCCCATTTTTCTCCGAAGGATAATCAAATGACTGATAGATATTAATACACCAGGGCAAATTATTTTCAGTCTTATAATATCTTCCGATATCTTGATCGCTATCATCATGCAGGGTGTTAAAATAAACAGCATTGGCCAAACTAGTAGGAGGATAATCAGCCAAATGAATTTCTTTTCCCCTAGTCCGTTCAACAATAATAAAAGGATTAAAATTGCTAATATTAATTTGGTTCTCGGTATATTGATTTGGCTCAATACTTATAACAATTTTTACAGTATCCGGTGTTGTTGTTGAAGCTTCCGGATCGGTATTTACGCCCATTTCGC
>JAOZQX010000081.1:0-883 GCA_029931995.1 Bacteroidales bacterium | reverse complement strand
TTTCGCCCCCAATTCGTGGCATAATATCAAACGCATTATCAAACACAATAACCGTAGGTCTGTTTTGTGAGCTTTCGATGCCATTTGCGGCTAGTGTTATATAATTATTTTGGATGTTATAACCCGCTACAGTTATATCAGAATTATCAATATTTGAGTTTGGGAACTGAAAACCGAAACCATTTCTAAAACTTGCACCTATTGCGCGAATAACAAAATTAGCCCGGATTTCAGAAACATAATTTTCGCTATTCGTAATAGTGTGGAACTGGTAATCAATTATCAAATCATTAAAATCGTAATCGCCACGTGCCGGCCATAAATCTTCAAAAGCCAAAGTTCCATAACCTGTTGCCGGAAAATAATTGATAAAAGCCTGATCTGCATCTTGCGAAAAATCATCATCACCGTTATTAATCCCATCACCATCGGTATCGTCATCATCGCCAGTACCAATTCCGCTATCATTAACTCCTTCGCTCGACCAACTAGCACCATTAAACTCTCCTTCGTTGTTTCCACTAACCTCATCAATTACAGAGCTTCCTTCGCCTTCATTTAATTTATAATAGGCTACTAAATTATCTTCATTTCTACTCGGAGCATTCTCATACAAATTACTAATTTCGTCAGCACTTAGAGCTTTATCCCAAATCTGAACCTCATCAATGCTTCCATTAAAATATGATTTCGGCGAACTATCGCCCCAACGACCAAAAGTTAAAAGATCAACATTTTTAGGATAATCAACTTTGCGTCCATCAGATGCTTCTAATTGGCCATCAACATAAAGTTTACGATTATTTTTTTTATTATAAACACCTACAATCTGGTGCCATTCTCCATCGGTCAATACAGTTGTTCCATTTACCGTTTTAGCCGA
>JAOZQX010000368.1 GCA_029931995.1 Bacteroidales bacterium | reverse complement strand
CTTTGCGAAAAAACCTCCAATAAGTCTATAAAAAAACTTGGCAAACAATTAAATCCCTGCAAACGTATTCGCGATCGAATTGAGAAAGAAGTTAATGAAGATGCACCAGTTCTGATTTCTAAGGGAAGTGTAATTAAACCAGATGTTTCAAAAGAGCTGGATCAACTTCGGGATATGGCCTTTAAAGGCAAAGATTATTTAATGGACATCCAAAAACGGGAAACCAAACGTACCGGAATTTCTTCCTTAAAAATAAGTTATAATAATGTTTTTGGGTATTATTTGGAAGTAACCAATACGCATAAAGATAAAGTTCCAGAGGAGTGGCATCGTAAGCAAACCTTGACCAACTCTGAGCGATACATTACCGAAGAGTTAAAAGAATACGAAGAAAAGATTTTGGGTGCAGAGGAAAAAATTGCCGTATTGGAATTACAACTTTACACCGAATTAATAAATTCTATTGCTGAGTACACAAAAACTATTCAATTAAACGCTTCACTTATTGCGCGTTTGGATTGCCTGCTTTCGTTTGCTACGGTTGCACAAGAAAACAACTATACGCGTCCTCAAATTAATGATAGTTATGTCTTGGATATTAAAGAGGGTCGTCATCCGGTGATTGAGCATCAGTTGCCTTTGGGCGAAGAATATGTGAGTAATGATGTGTATTTGGATGCTGAAAAACAGCAGGTTATTATTATCACGGGCCCCAATATGTCGGGTAAATCGGCTTTGTTGCGACAAACAGCATTAATTGTTTTGCTTGCGCAGATAGGAAGTTTTGTTCCGGCTGCCGAGGTCAATATTGGTTTGGTCGACAAAATTTTTACACGGGTCGGGGCATCCGATAATATTTCTTCGGGCGAATCAACTTTTATGGTTGAGATGAATGAAACGGCCAGCATCTTAAATAATATTTCGAATCGTAGCCTTATTTTGCTAGATGAAATTGGACGGGGTACCAGCACCTATGATGGTATTTCTATTGCCTGGGCCATCTCCGAATTTTTGCACGAACATGCCTTGTTTAAACCAAAAGTGTTATTTGCCACTCATTATCATGAATTAAATGAAATGGCTTCCAGCCTAAAGCGGATCAAGAACTATCATATTTCGGTGAAGGAAACCGGGGGGAAAGTCATTTTTGTACGCAAATTAAAGGAGGGGGGTAGCGAACATAGTTTTGGTATTCATGTGGCTAAAATGGCCGGTATGCCGACTTCCATTCTTGATCGGGCCGATCAATTGCTCGAAAAATTGGAGAAATCGCATTCGGGTGATGTGCTGAACCAACCAGCCGGCAAGCAAACCAAACAAAATCGCGAAACAAAAAAAGAAGATCAATACCAACTGAGTTTTATTAAATTGGACGACCCTTTGCTTTACCAAATTAGGGATGATATTTTAAAAACCAATATTGATACTTTAACACCTGTTGAAGCTTTGATGAAACTCAATGAAATTAAGAAATTGCTTGGCGATTAGGCGGCAAAATTTCTTTATTTTTTTATTGGCATTTTCCAAAATTGTGTATATTTGCAACCGTTTTTAATGCGAAAGTAGCTCAGCTGGTAGAGCATGACCTTGCCAAGGTCAGGGTCGCGGGTTCGAATCCCGTCTTTCGCTCAACGATCCCGATAAAAACGATTTGATATCGGGATTTTTCTTTGACAAGTTGCCCGGATGGTGGAATTGGTAGACACGTTGGACTTAAAATCCAATGAGCATTGCGCTCGTGC
>JAOZQX010000367.1 GCA_029931995.1 Bacteroidales bacterium | reverse complement strand
TACCAAAACGGCATCGCAAGAAGTGATCATGTCAATGCTTCCGGTTATTGATGATTTTGAAAGAGCCATTCAGGCTTTTGAAGACAAAAAAGATGCAGAGAGTTTGAAAGAAGGAATAAACTTGATTTATAATAAATTTAAATCAACCTTAAACTCAAAAGGCGTTGAATGCATGGAATCGAAAGGAAAAGAGTTTGACACTGATTTTCATGAAGCTTTAACTCAAATCCCAGCTCCATCAAAAGACTTAAAAGGCAAGGTGGTAGATGTTATAGAAAAAGGTTATACGATGAACGGAAAAGTAATCCGCTTTGCCAAAGTAGTCGTTGGGAAATAATAATCTTAATAAATTTACGACCCTCATAAAAACAAAAAATGTCGAAAAGAGATTTTTACGAAATATTGGAAGTATCGAAAGATGCCTCAGAAGCAGAGATCAAGAAGGCTTATCGTAAACAGGCCCTAAAATATCATCCGGATAAAAATCCCGATGATAAAGCTTCAGAAGAAAAATTTAAAGAAGCAGCCGAAGCTTACGAGATTCTGAGCAATCCGAATAAAAAAAGCCGTTACGACCAATATGGACATGCAGGTGTTGGTGGTGCTGCCGGTGGCGGTGGCTTTGGTGGTGGCATGAGCATGGATGACATCTTCAGCAATTTTGGTGATATTTTTGGAAGTGCTTTTGGAGGTGGATTTGGCGGATTCGGTGGAGGCAGTACACGACGACGCAGGGTGAACAAAGGCTCTAACTTACGTGTAAAAGTAAAACTCACACTTGAAGAAATTGCCAAGGGTGTTGAGAAAAAAATAAAAGTTAACAAATACGTTAACTGCAAGTCCTGTAATGGTAGTGGCGCCGAAGGCAGCGCAGGACATTCTACTTGCCCCACTTGCAACGGCTCCGGTCAGGTTGTACGTGTTGCTAACACTTTCCTCGGACAAATGCAAACTGCATCTACCTGTCCGACCTGTAGTGGCGAAGGAAAAATTATTAAAAACAAATGTCAGTCTTGTGGCGGTCATGGTATTGTTAAAGGTGAAGATGTAATTTCAATAAAACTTCCGGCCGGTGTTTCAGAAGGCATGCAACTATCGGTTAGCGGAAAAGGGAATGCCGGAGCCAGAGATGGTATTCCCGGTGATTTGATCGTTTTGATCGAGGAAATTCAACACGAAGAATTGATTCGTGATGGTTCAAACTTAATTTACGATAAATACTTAAGCATTCCGGATGCTGCCTTAGGCACAAACATTGATATACCCACGGTTGACGGAAAAGCAAGAGTTAAAATTCCGGTAGGTACTCAAGCCGGAAAAGTGCTTCGTTTAAAAGGAAAAGGCTTACCTGATATAAACTCGTACGGTCGCGGAGATTTACTAGTAAACATCAATGTTTGGACACCCAAAGAATTAACCAAGGAAGAAAAAGAGATGTTGGAGAAACTTTCGAAATCCGAGAATTTCAAACCCAACCCTAGCAGTAAAGACAAAAGTTTTTTTAGCCGAATGAAAGAGTATTTTGAAAGCTATTAAAACCAAGCTGCAAGGAAATTTGGATGTGAGTTTAGGTGAGTTTAGGTGAGATTTTAAAATATTATTATACCATAATTTCACATCTACAGATTTTATAATATAAATAAACTTTTCACGCTTTTCTTAATATTCTTTTATCTCACATTTACTATTGGTAATTCCAATTTTTAGTTCTATTTTTGCACCCTCTAAAACTGAATTATAACT
>JAOZQX010000080.1:4169-6474 GCA_029931995.1 Bacteroidales bacterium | reverse complement strand
AAATAATACATATTTTAACTGCTTCTTCAATTTTTTTTGCTATTTTATTTTCACTAAGATATTCTAACATCATTTTTGCAGCCATTATTGTTGCAAATGGATTAGCTATTTCTTTTCCAGCTATATCTGGTGCTGAACCATGTACTGGTTCAAAAATTGCTTCATCATTTCCAACATTTCCTGAAGCAGCTAAACCAAATACATCATTATTTACAGCACCGTCAATTGAAATTGCATTATAACGGTTGTTAACACCTGCAACTGAAATACCATTGATGTCATCAACTGTTGCTTGAGGTGTAAGTCTAACCATATCAGAAATTTGTCTTGTAACAGTTGGCATGGAAGTAATTTGTTCTACACCAACAACTGTTGCAGCACCTGTTCTGTTACCGTCAAAAACGTCATTTCTTTGAGCAACGATTTGAACTTCAGCCAATGTAGTTGAAGATGGTTGAAGTTGCGCATTAAATTTTTGGGTTTGCCCCAAACTTAAGTAAATGTTAGTTTCTTCGAAAGCATGATAACCAACGAAAGAAATTTTTAGAGTGTAAGGACCACCAACGTTAATATTAGGAATACGGTAATTACCTTTTTCGTCAGTAATCGTTCCGTAGATTGTACCTGTTGATGCCTCTGTAAGAACCACAGTTGCACCTAGTAGGGTTTCCCCTTGTTCGTCAATAATCTTACCATTAATACCGGATGTTGTAACACCTTGTGCGAAAATTGCACTGCTAAAGCAAGTGATAACAACAATCATTAAAAACTTGTAATACTTTTTCATAAGCACATTTTAAATTTTTGGTTGTTTGATTCCTATTAATTTTTCGTTTCGAACTAGTAAAAATATAGAATTGATAGGGCTTATGTATTACATTCTTGTTAACATTTATTAACATATTGCTTACTAAATACGTATATTATTGATATATAATAATCTAGAAGTGTTGAGCTGTTAATAAATTACCGACTAAAAATTTAACTTAAATTGTAGATTAAATGTTCTTTCAAAGCCCCAAAAGCCAAGGAAAGTATTCAGGTCGTGATTACTTCCCTCTTGTCCTCTCATTATGTAAGTGGAATTAAGAATATTATAACAATTTATTCCCACAAATGCTTGCTTGTCGAACATTTTATACGAGTAACCAAGGTGGATGTCAAATAAATGATAGGAGGGGAGTTTAAATGATTGTTGCCGATTGTTGGCAATGTTTCGATTAGTTGGATCGAAATCAGCGTATAATCGATCATTAAATGTCCAATCTACTTCAAAATTAAACTTGTTAAAAATTATTGACTTTACAAAACCACCAATTTGGGTTTGTGGAGCATCGCCAACATTAAGTCCATTGGCATAAACTTCAGTAGTTCCAATGAATGCATTGTTAATGTCAAAAATATCGGCAATAACATCGTTTTTCCATTTCCAGTCAGCAATTGAGGCCATCAGTCCAACATTAAGACTCTTGTTTAAATTTACATCTAATTCAAATTCTATTCCTTTGTGTAGGGCGTCTAAACCTTTTACTAATGCTCTGGTTTGTGAATTGTCTTCTAATTGAATGTATTCTTTTGACAGGAAGGAAATATCTTTCCAATAGGTATAGTAAGCATTGAATTTGATATGTAGTGACTTATTGCTGAAACCATAGCCAAACTCCATCGCAAAGATTTTTTCATTTCTAATATCTAAAGCTGATGAGTTATTATAATTTGGGAATACAAATTTGAATAAGGGTGCTTTCGAATAGTAAGCAGTATTGAAATAAATATTGTTCAGCTCATCAATATTGAAATTCACACCAGTTTTAAAATCAAAGCCGGGTTTTGTTACAACTTCACTTTTGGTGTCTGTTAAATAATTATATCTGTCTTCTCGCTGAAACCAAGTATTGGAAGTTGATGCTGCAACAAAGGCATTTAGTTGCTTCGTATTATATTCCAACTGACCAAAAATATGCCCGAAGTGTATAAGTGCGCCATTGTCAACTTTTGTTACATCGCCCACATGTTTTATTTGGTTTCGGCCAGCAATACCTTCCAAAGCCCATGCATAGTTATCAATCCAGAAGTTTCCACCTAAAAGGTCACGGACTTTTTCCTGTAATTTTGATTTGAAATATCTGTAATGAAAGCCTGAGATCAGTTTGAAATTATCATTGATTTTATGTTCTAATGTTGACAATGCCCCTGCCCAGATATGGCTGGCTAAAAAATTTGTTTGAATAATTTTCGAATATCCATTTGCAAATTCTCCTCCACCAAGATCATATTCATCGCTGTTATTTGTATTTAAGTTGTA
>JAOZQX010000080.1:0-4159 GCA_029931995.1 Bacteroidales bacterium | reverse complement strand
AGATTCCCAATCAATTTGCTGGCTTGGATTTCTGAATTGGAAAAGACTCGATTCGTAATTAAATGATTCAGACCATTTTCCTCCTCCTGTTCCGGTTGAAATATATGCTGATGTAGCCATAAATGTTTTTTGGCTAATGTTCCAATAATGATTTGCACTAAGTTGAGGTTTATGATAAAAATTTTCGGAGGCATTGTTTAGTTCTCCGTTGTAACTTCCCCAGTCTTTATTGAATTTAATTCCGTGTTGATCAACTTCTGCTTGCGAAAGCATAAAATTGCGCTGGCCATGTTTTTCGGGTGCACCCAGTAATGTTAAAACCAATTTATGGTCTTTTCCAAACTGCTTTCCTGCCGATAAAAAATATGCCCAAGCATCCACATAAGTGGCGTCCACATAGCCATTACCGGAGGTTCTGGATCCAAAAATGGTAAGCGCCCAACCATTATCCATTACCCCGGTTGAATGACTAAAAACTATTTTTTTATTTCCATAAGAAGTTAGCGAGTGTTGAATAGAACTTCCTTGTTTTGTATCGGTCGATTTTGTAATGACATTAATAGTTCCACCCAATGAATTCAGCGCAACTTTTGAAGCCCCCAGACCTTTTTGTACCTGAATCATTTGTGTGGCTTCGGCAAGTCCGATCCAGTTGTTCCAGTAAACCAATCCGTTTTCTACGCTGCTGATTGGAATGCCGTTAAGCAATAAGGCCACATTTTCCTGCTTAAAACCACGAAGGCTCACACGCGCATCGCCACTTCCTCCGCCGGTGCGAGTGGCATAAATACCTGGAATTTGTTTTAAAATTTCAGGATAAGTTTGGTCGCCTAATTTTTGTTCAATAATCTCGGCTTTTACCGTAGAAACCGATACAGGCGTTTTCCTGTTTTCGGCAATAGATGCAATTATTTGTATTTCTTTGAGATCAATTGATTTTGGAAATAGTTTGATAATACCAAGGCTTGTTATATTCTCGGCAGTACCTTCAATCCTGACTGTTAGTTCTTCATAACCAATTAAGCTGATGATGATTTCCTGAGGTGTACGATCTAATGTTAATTCAAAATAACCCTTCTTGTCTGATGCACTTCCTTCTTGTACGTTTTCGGAGGCATAAATATGCGCTCCCACAATTGGCTGTGATAAATCACTGCTAATTAATTTTCCGGTAACTAAGGTTGAAGCATAAATTTGTGAAGTGATAAGGGTGATAAATAAGCCAAAGCTGACCAATCTTTTTAATTTCTTTTTCATCTTAAATTTCAATTAATAATTAAACAAAAAAACCCTGAATAATAAATCAGGGCTTGTTTAATATATCAATCGAATTAGCCTCAAAAAAAAGCATAAGCTTATAAGTATAAGCACAATCGATCATAATCTTCTATCATCCAGACTATACTGTCGGTGCCTGAATTTCACAGGCTCAATCCCAATTTTTTTTAAATCGAGAGTCGCGGACTTTAACCGCCGGTCGGGAATTCCTACTTACAAATAAGTGGGTCACCCTGCCCCGAAGAATTATTTCAATACGCCGGCAAAATTAGTTTTTTATTTTAAAATCCAAGATGATTTCTGATATTTAGAATTAATTTATACTGACTCAGCCAATTTTCCTTTTTTTGATAGGATGTATTCTGCAGTATTTAAGGCCGAAATAGTTCCATCAGAAACAGCCGTGGTTATTTGTCTGTAGCGTTTTTGACAAGCGTCTCCTGCTGCAAAAACACCCTCAATATTTGTTTGCAAGTTTTTGTTAACTTCAATTTCGTTCCATTGGTTAAGCTTTATACATTTGTTATTTAAGAAATTTGTATTGGCTTCGTAACCGATGAAAATGAATACACCGTCAATGCTTTTCTCTCTTACTTCCTTGGTATTGATGTTTTCGATCATTACTGATTTTAATGAATCATCTCCTTTGAATTCAGTTATTCGTGACTCTAAAACAAATTCAATCTTTTCATTTTTTTCAGCTTCCTCAACTGCATGTTCGAGTGCTTGAAAATTGTCAAATTGATGAACAATACTTACTTTCTTGGCGTACTTTGTCAGACTCACAGCTTCTTCAAGAGCAGTGTTTCCTCCTCCTACAACTATAATTTTTTTGTCCTGAAAAAAGTCTCCATCGCAGGTTGCGCAATATGAAATACCTTTTCCCTTAAAAGTATCTTCTCCATCAATATTTAATGAACGTGATTTTCCACCTGTGGCAATGATAATAGCCTTTGAATGGAATGTTGTGTTGCCGTTTACTTCAATTTTTTTTGTTTCCGACTCAAAGTCAATGGAAGTTATTTTTACATTTGACTGTATTTGGCAGCCAAAACTAATAGCTTGTTTTTTCATGGTGTTGGAGAGTTGAAAACCTGTTGTTTTTTCTACTCCGGGATAGTTGGCTATTTCATACGATAAAACCATTTGTCCGCCAATAATTCCTTGATCAAGTATTAAGGTTTTTAGTTTGGCTCGGGAAAGGTAAATGCCTGCCGTTAAACCGGCAGGTCCACCACCCAATATTATTGCATCATAATTCTGATCTTGCATGCTAATTATTTTTTGAATGCTTCGTCTAAGATTGAAGTTACTTGTTCACTCGATTGAATACTGCTGGTAGCCCGAACAAGTTTACCGTTTTTGAAATATACTGTGAAGGGGAGGCTCATAAAACCCTTAGTTTCGGGGAGTTCTCTGATAACTGCTGCATCGTGTGAGTCAAATTCCATATCTCTAAACGAAACATGTTTATAATCTTCACCTTGTTCCAGTTGTTCCATAACATCATAAACAGGAAGACACATAGGTCCCATTCGTCCACAACAAATCATTACATTCTCATTATTTTCAATTAGGTTTTTGAAATCATTTCTGCTTTCAACGTGTTTTAAATTTGTTTGCAACATTGCTTTATAATTTTAATATTAATATATATAGATAAATAAATAAATTGTAAAGCTGGACTATAGCAGAAATTATGCCAATCGGTGTTACTTATGCGCTTTAATTTATAAGGTGTTCTATTTGTGTGTGTAAGCAAAGTAATTTATATGTATTTCCAAATTAGAAATATAAGAAGTGAAAGAATGTCAGTGAAGAATTGTGTGGGTGGCAGTACTAAAGCAAGCTTTTTATAATTCTTAAATTGTGGGTATAGATTCCTTTTTCCCAGTCATAAATACCTTGATGATCGATTTGATCAATTCGAACTTTCCCGGAAGCATGAATAATACTGTTGCCCGAAATAAGAATTCCTACGTGAGTAATTTCTCCTTCCTCGTTATCAAAAAAAGCGAGGTCACCTTTTTTGGCTTCCGAAAGAAAACTGATAGTTTCGCCTTGTGTAACCTGCTGCGATGAATCACGAAAAATATTTACTCCCGATAGTTTGTAAGTCATTTGAGTTAAGCCCGAACAATCAATTCCAAAAGGCGAACGCCCACCCCACAAATAAGGTGCATGTAAATATAAGTAGGAGTTTTCAAGCAACTGTTTCCTGTCAACAGTTTTAAGTGGTTCACTTTGGTTACCTTCAAAAATATATTCTGTTTCATTCAATTTGAACTCTTTCGTCCTTTCAGAATATAAAGAACTTCCAAGAAGAATGGGAAATAACTGATTGTTGGTTTTGCTTTTTATGAGCTGAACCAGTTCAAGAGAGTGATAGGGGGCAATGGAATTAAGCCTTTTAAATTCATTTTCCGAAATTTGCAAGAGTTGTACTTCATTAATCCATCCCTCATAATTGTCGTGGATTAGGCTAATGTGTAACCACTGCCCTTCTTTTTCAATTATCTTACATAACTCACCAAAAAGCATCTGGTTTATCATTTCCGACTCATGCTTGGGTGCTAATCGAATAGGAATAATGCTGAATTTACAAACTCCAAAGTCCATTTTTTAATCTAAAATATTTGAATCTGATGTTATACAATGTTACTAAATATCTGCTAAATACCCTAAGTGTTTTCGAATTATTTATATTTTCGTAATAAATTAAATACTTATATTATACTAAGTTAAATATGGCTGCCGAAAAACTAAATTTTAAATACATATAACAATTAAATAAATGATTTTGTCTTTTCATGGGAACTGACGCGTAAGTTGAAGTAGAGGGGGAGGGGGAAGGAAAAAGGGAAAAGGGAAAAGTGGAAAA
>JAOZQX010000079.1 GCA_029931995.1 Bacteroidales bacterium | reverse complement strand
AGAATTTTTTCACTTTCGTATTAGCTTTACTAAGTTTAATGTTTAGTAAGCCTCGTTCTTCTTTAATTTTTTTATCCTTTCTTATGTAAAGGAAAAGCATTATAATAGATGCGATAAGCAATACTCCCAATAAAACTAAACTTATGATCAAATATCGATTATGACTCGATTTTTTTCTGTCTAACTCTTTCTTCAATTTACTAGAGTTATAGTCTTTTTCAGCTTTAATTATATTTAATTTTAAGTTTTGCTGATTTTCAATTTCAGTCCTTTTGTTTGCACTAAAAAGTTTCTCGTATTTTTTAAATTTTGTTGAAGCAGAAGTTGCAAGCCGAAATTGAGCGGTATTTGAATATATATCAATACATAATGCATATAAATCTTTCAATAACTCAAATTCTTCAGTTTCTGAGTAATTAGAAAGGCCATTTAAATTTAAGTGAGTTTGCGCTTTTTTATATTTTTTTTGTTTTACCAGATTATCTGTTAATTCTCTTAACGCATACAAATAATAATATTCAGATAAAAAAGGTTGAAGTTCTAAAGCCACCTCAAAGGACTGTTGAGCAAATATCATTTCGTTTTGTGCACTTAAAATATGCCCCTGTAAGATATAATCTTTGAATAATGAGTAATAATTCTCATCAGTTTTGTGGATAATAATAGCCGACTGAATATATAATAATGCATTTTTAAGATCATTGAGAGTGAAATATGCTTTACTAAGTCCGGATAAAATATCACTTGTAATGCTCTTACTTCCTGATTGTTGAGCAAAATTAAGCCCTTTTTTAAGATATATAACAGCCGAATCGGGTTGATTGAGTTCTATGAATGCATTGCTTAACATTAGTTCAATTTCCCCAGTATTTTCCTGCTCATGTTTTTGCAACAAAGCCATTAAATAATTATGTACTGATTTTTCAAACAAATTAGTTTTGAAAAATAATTCGCCTAAATATTTATGACTTTCAAAAGTGTAAATAAGATCATTTGCCTGATTAGCAAATTCATTGCAACTTAAAAGATAGGGTAGGGCAACTGGATAATCCTTTTTCCGGATATAAAATTTACCAATGGCAAGCAATGTTTGAATTTTTAGCAATTCATTTTTTTGATCTATAGCATATGATTCTAACGTCGTTAATATTTGTAAGTGCGCATCTGTTAAATCATTCGACGAGAAGAGAGAATCTGTTTCATTATTCTTACAAATCGATTTTACTATATCATTAATATCATCACCCTCTGTCTCAGCGGAATAACTATTTAATGTAAAGCATAGAAGAATAGCCGATAAAAGAAATATTCTCTTCATATTTTAATTAGTCTTTGGATGCAATGAATAAAACTTCTTCCTTATTAATTGCATATTTATCAATATTATTTTCTTTCCACTCTATAGCGGGTTTTACTTCTTGAATCTTAAATCCAGACTCTTCCAGTCGGTTCGTATAATCCTTTCCGTAAATTCTAACATGGTCAAATTGTCCAAAATACACTTCTCTTTCCTTCGAGCCAGTGATATTTGGATCTTCATAGGTTTTGTCTAAAATATTTGAAATGGGTACTTGTAATATAGCCCAACCACCCGGCCTTAATATTCTGTATAATTCGGACATTGCTTTACGGTCGTCATGTATATGCTCTAAAACATGGTTGCAAAAAATTACGTCAAAAGACTGATCTTTAAATGATAGCTTAGTAATATCAATTAGAGTAATATCTTTTGAGTAGTAAAAACCTTCATGGTATTTTACACCGGATTGGTAATTAATGTTTTTTAAGGAAGAAAATAGCGCTACGAGGCTACCCGAGGGGGCAATATGTATTACATCTAACTGATTGGTGAAAATTGATGAAGAGTTCTTTAAATATAGATAAATTAAACGGTCTCGGTCAGTTGAGTAGCAGCGTGGACAAATACAATTAGCTCTGCGCCCAGCCCCTATAATTTGTTTTTCTTTTATTACCGGCAAATCGTAACCTCCCGGTAACATTTTCCGAAATGTATTGCCACAAAACGGGCATTCGTATTTATTCCCGTAGTAATAAACAGCTTGAGTACGTTGCCAAATCCCGCGGATCTTTTTACCAATTTTAAAGGGAATAATTTTTTTTATTTTGGATTTCATATTTACAGGATTTGATGTTAAATGAAAACAATTTTTTTACAGATTGTACCAAATTTACTCTCCAAGGTAAGAAAATATATTCCTGATGGCAAACCATTCTTTTGTATTTCAAGCGTATGAGGCTTCGCTTCTTGCATTTGATCAACTAAAGTGTTAATTATTATTCCATTTAAATCCATAATGCTAAGCTCAATATTAAGCGGTTCTTTCAATTCATATTTGATAATTGCCGATGAAGAAATTGGGTTTGGGTTCACATCATATAGTACTATTCTTTTATTGAGAAAAAGGTTACCCTCCTCAACACTAATTCTTGGATCATGTGATTCGTAAGCACCAATATCAAACGCTCCGCCATAAGGTCTGGCTTTATTATTAACATCATATGTCAGACCCAAGTTTGTTAAATCCATCCCGGCATTTACAGCAGGGGAGAAGGCATCCAAATCGTAATCTTCGTTTGATGGGTTAATAAATTGCAGAGTGGATTCCTGATTAGTAAACAAGTTATTTGCAAGCTGATAATTTATGAGGACATTGATGTTTAAATAAGAGTTGCTTTCAAGTAAGCTATAAGAGGCAGGTTCACTAATTATATTATTGTAGAGTTTATAAGAGGTAATCGAAACGTTTGTTAATTTCATCCCATGTGTTTTTGGGCTTATAAATGTATTATTATAAATAAGCATCTCAGCATTCTGGTCTGTTGAAACATTTCCGACCCAAATTCCGTGTTTTTGATAGGAGGTAGACCCCTCCTCAGGTTTATACGTTATACCGGGCCTAACAATAAGGTTATTATAAATCTTATGGTTACCAAGTCCTAAAATATCAATTCCATCACCTTTTCCATCAAATATCTTGTTATTATAGCAATCGCAATCACTTCCTCCGCCAATTAATATTCCACTCATTTGGTTTGGAGTTTCCTTATAACTATCATATCTAATCGTGTTATTATAGATGTAACAGTCTTGTGTTGCAGAGCTAACCTGTATTCCATCCCAGCCTGTATTTTCAACTATATTGTTATATACCCTAACCCCTTCAATTACATGAGGCAAGAGCGTGCCACATCCGGCTACATCCTGCCCTGTATATTTAGAACTGCCAATGTACATTCCTTCATCTACAATATCATGGAAGTAACAATCATGTATGCTGATATCGTACATGGTGAAATTTTCACGAGTTGACTCTAGTGTACAGTTGGGTTCAGTTTTTACATAAATTCCGGCAATTGGAATATTCCCAATTTCAACTCTTTCCATTTCATAGTTTGTACTTAAATTATCGACCGTAACTCCGGTTCCCGATTCTACACTAGCAATTTTAATCCCATACTGATAAGATGAATGGCCTGCTCCTGTCAATTTAATAAAAGAACAACCTTCGAATTTGATTCCCCAATAATGATTTGCATTAATAACAACCTGCCCACCATCATTGATAATAACTACCGGATTTGAACTATTTCCATGAATATACCGGAACAATAAATAATCTCTGGCTCCATTTGATAAATAAATTGTATCACCGGGCGAAATGCCATCACCGTCAATAACATTCTCATATGTGCTAACAGTAATAGATGAGAATACTAATGTTGGCATTATTAGAAAGAATAAACAAATAAATAATACTATAAATCGAGGCATTGAAATACGTTAACGTTTATTTGATTAAAATTAGAAAATTACATACAGGTTTAGTTGAAAATGAAATTTATGTTTAAGTATAATTGCTATTTCTTTTTAGCAACGATTACCATTTCCTTAATATTCAGTATTCGAGCTAAAAAGGCAGTTGAAAACTTAAATAACTTATACGAAACTTTTAGCAGAAAGTTAAGTTTCTGAAAACCTATGCCATAGCAGTAATAATTATGGCTAATTGAAAAGCCGCTTTTAATCAAAAGATTATTAATAGTTCTGAAGTTCCATGAAAATAGATGTTGATTTATATCTAATTCAAAATTAGATTTTGAGTGCCTCTCAACGGGTAACACAAGAATTAACTTAGCATCTTCTTTCATCATATCAGAAAAAAGATGCAGCGTTTCATACGGATTCTGTACGTGTTCGAGAGTATGCGAAGAAAACACAACGTCTATGCTTTCATTTTCAATATCACCTATACTATTTACCACTCTTTTTTCTTTTGATTTGCAGTATTCAAGACTGTATTCGGAAATATCATAGCCAATTGAATTCTCAAACAAAAAAGTATTGTGCCCCATACCACATCCAAAATCTAAAATTTTTGAATTGGTTGGTATGTTCTTAAAATATTTTTCTTTGGCAATTTGGGCTTTAGCAAAATACAGATTCTCAGAAATTTCAGTTCCTCCATAAATAGATGTATAGTATTCCTCGCTGTAATGGCTCATTTTATCTCTATTTTTTTATGGCAACTATTAATTTTTCATTCGGATTTAAAGCACTTTTCTGAATAACTTCCTCCCAGCACTCTTCAATTGGATCAATCATTTTAACATCGAAGCCTGTTTTCTTGAGTTTTTCAAAGAAATCGGTACCGTAAAGTCTTACTTTCTCATATTTAAAAAAGTATTTTGCTCTTATTTTTGGTAAAACTAAATATTCATCTTCGATGGATTTTTCAATTTTATGAGATATTGGAACTTGAAGTATTGCTTTACCACCCGGTTTTAAAACTCTGTGTATTTCGTTTAAAGCCTGATTATCATCCTTTATATTCTGGAGTACATGATTCGCTATTAGCATATCAAAAGTTTCTGCATCATAATATAAGTTCGTAATATCCAATTGTAAGAAGTCTTTATTAAAAAAGTATTTATCCTTGAAATTCCGTCCTGTTTGGTAATCAATGTTCGATAATGTTTTAAGTAATGATTTAACAGGAGGCTCGGGCATTATGTGTAATACACTCGATTTGTCAGCAATTTTATATTTATCCAAATAATAATAAAGCAATCTATCCCTATCTGTTGAATAACAGCGGGGGCAGGTGCAATTTGGTCGTTTCCCTGCACCAACTACCTCTAATTCATTATAAATTGGAATATCTACTCCGGTCGATAAAAATGCTCTGAATTTTTTCTTGCAATAGGGGCAGTAATACCTTCGTCCGATATAAAGAATTCGCAATATCTTTTGCCAAATACCACGAAGTTTTTTACCTACAACAAAAGGAACCAATCTTTTAATCCTAATCTTTAATTTAATAAATGGATTTATTTTTCGTTTAATAAGAACACGTTTGTAGACACTTTCAACATCTTTAGCCATTCGTTTCATATCAAACTTACGATGGGCAAAACGATAAGCATTATCAGCAATTTTTTTTCTAAGCTCGGGGTCGTTATGAAGTTTTAAGATGGCTTCGGAAAGCAAATCAGCATTTTGAATGGGAACGAGCATTCCTGTTACTTCATTTACGATAGCCTCTTTTGAGCCATCTACAGGAGAAGACACAACTGCTTTTTTCATTGACATTGCTTCAATAAGTCCAATAGGCATTCCTTCCCAGAGTGATGGTAGGCAGTAAACATCAATGGCATTAAGAATATCCGGAACATCCAAACGGAAATCTTCAAAAATTATATTTGAGCTAATTTTTAGATCTTTAGCAAGCTTTAAAGAGCTCTCTTTCAAATCACCATCTCCAATTAAAACAAAATAGATATCTTTTGTTTTTTCAAGAACTTTCTGAATTGCCCGCAACATTGTGTGTGGATCTTTTTGAATAGTCATTCGCACTAAGAATCCTACAACCATTTTTCCCTCAGGAATTTTCCATTCTGAACGAACATTCTTAAATTCTCTGTCGATATCAAATTTCTTCAGGTCAACACCATAATAAATAACTTTTGACCGAGGCATATTGAATCGTTCAATCCCATCTCGCTGATTACTAAATGAAACTGAAATTGTAACATCAGATTCATTAGTCAATAATTTTTCAATAGCTTCACGGATTTTACGAACAACAGGGGACTGGTCTTGGTGGAACGACCAGCCATGTACGGTGTAAACAAAAGGCTTTCCGGTTTGTTTAGCAGCCCAAAAAGTATTTGAATTGGCACGTGTACCATGGGCATGCACAATATCAATTTTTTCATTTTTAATGAGCTCGGCGACCTGTTTCCATACTTTAAAATCAAAACCGCTTTCTGTATGAATCACATAAGTTTTTATTCCCAAAGTTTTGAGGGTGTCAATCATAGGGCCATCTGTAAAAGATAACACTACGGATTCAAATTCATCAGTATTTAGTGATCTGGATAAATCAATTAAATGCGATTCGCCTCCGCCTACTTGGCCTTGTCTGATACATTGAAGAACTCTAATTTTCTTTACTACTGATTT
>JAOZQX010000078.1:3740-6505 GCA_029931995.1 Bacteroidales bacterium | reverse complement strand
AGCTTTTCAATACTACCTCCATTATTTCCCCGATGCAAAACTCCCGCTTGTTTACACCTATATTTCGGGTTTGCATTTTGAGTATCCGGTACAACTTTCGGCGGAGGCTATGGTCATCGGATTGGATTTATACCTCGGTGCCGATTTTGAAGAATACAAAAAATACGGGATACCAACCTACAAAGCTGCCCGCATGACTCATGAATATATTTCAATTGATTGCATGAAAGAAATGGCGCAAATTTATCTTCATAAAAACAGGGCTCAAAAAAACTTTTTAGACGAGATTATTGAAAACGCAAAAACACTTTACTTTTTAGATGCCATGCTGCCCGAAAAAGCAGATCATTTAAAAATTGGATTTACCGAAGATCAATTAGATTGGTGCAGTCACAATGAACAAAACATTTGGGCATTTTTTATCGACCAGCAAATTTTATACTCAGCCGATTATGAATTAACCCGAAAATTTGTTCAGGACGGACCCTTCACCCTCGCCTTTTCAAAAGAAGCGCCTGCCGGAATCGGCAACTGGATTGCTTGGCAAATACTTCGCTCTTACATGAATAATAATCCGGATATTAGTCTTTCGGAATTATTACAAGAAACTGATGCCAAAAAAATCCTAAAAGAATCAGGCTACAAACCCAAGCAAAAATAAACTCAAATTCTTGAGACAAATACTCAAAATTGGTATAAAGACTAAAGCGCTTATACCAATAAAATATGCTTGCAAAAACTTACGGGAGTGCCATTACCGGCATTGATGCCATAACCATCACCATTGAAGTAGATTACGGAAAAGGAATAAACTTTTTTTTGGTTGGCTTACCCGATAGCGCTGTAAAAGAAAGTCAACAGCGAATTCAAGCTGCACTCACCAATATTGGTCAGAAATATCCCAAGATGAAAATTGTGATCAATATGGCACCAGCCGATATCCGCAAAGAAGGCTCGGCTTACGATCTTCCCATTGCATTAGGCATACTGGCTGCTTCTGATCAAATTCCATCCGAACAACTCGAAGATTACATCATCATGGGCGAGCTTTCGTTGGATGGCAGCCTCAACCCAATTAAAGGAGCTTTGCCCATTGCTATTTCTGCAAAGGAACAAGGTTTTAAAGGTATTATCCTCCCGAAAATAAACGCCAACGAAGCGGCAATTGTAAGCGATTTGGAGGTGCTGGGCGTAAACGATTTAAATGAAGTTATTTCCTTTTTCAATGGGGAGGGTAAGATTGAAGATACCATTATTGATACCCGCAAAGAATTTTATAATCAATTAAATAATTATGAATTTGATTTTTCGGATGTAAAAGGACAAGAAAATATTAAGCGGGCTTTGGAAATTTCGGCAGCCGGAGGACATAATGCTATTTTGATTGGGCCTCCAGGCTCGGGAAAAACCATGCTAGCACGCCGACTACCATCTATACTTCCACCCTTGAATTTACACGAGGCTCTGGAAACTACCAAAATTCATTCGGTTACCGGAAAACTTGACAAAAACCTTGGACTGGTTACTATTCGTCCTTTCCGTTCGCCACACCACACTATTAGCGATGCAGGATTGGTTGGCGGAGGAACTTTTCCTCAGCCCGGCGAAATTACCTTGGCCCAAAATGGAGTGCTGTTCTTAGATGAATTACCCGAATTTAAACGAACCGTTTTGGAGGTGATGCGCCAACCTATGGAAGACCGAGTGGTTACCATTGCCCGTGCAAAAATATCAGTAGAGTACCCTGCCAATTTCATGCTGATTGCAGCAATGAACCCCTGCCCTTGCGGATATTATAACCACCCCGATCAGGAATGTGTTTGTGCTCCGGGGCTGGTTCAAAAATACCTCAATCGTATTTCCGGGCCTTTGCTCGACCGTATCGATATCCATGTTGAAGTAGTTCCCGTTCCGGTAAAAGACCTATCGGATGCCAAGCCCGGAGAAGAAAGTGCCAGCATCCGTGAGCGAGTTATTACAGCCCGAAAAATTCAGGAGAAACGATTTGAGGCTCATCCTAAAACACACTGCAATGCGCAAATTGGGAGCAAACAATTAAAAGAGGTTTGCCAAATTGATGATGCCTGCAAAGAACTGTTAAAAAATGCCATCGAAAAACTAAACCTCTCGGCACGAGCCTACGACAGGATTTTAAAAGTATCGCGTACCATTGCCGATTTGGATCAAAGCAAGAATATACAAACCGATCATCTGGCGGAAGCCATTCATTTCCGGAGTTTAGACAGAGAAAATTGGGGAAATTAAAAGAAGGAGAACCAACAATGAAAATAACAAATATTAAAAAATCAAGTAGATCAGAAAAACCGATTAAGACCTTCTTTAATAAGAATAAGATACGGATGCTTAAATGCTACAACTGCGGTTTTGTAAGCAATAAGGATGTCAAATTTTGCCCCAATTGCCAGGAAAATGATTTGATGATTTTATTGTTGCCAATCATGGAGAAATTATAATTGAACTTAGGCCAGCACAAACGAAGACGCCTGCCTGCCGCAGGCAGACGATTAGAGCTACTTTAAAGATATTGCATCGATGAATTGATCAATTTCAGCTTCATTGGAAAAAACAATTTCAGCAGACGAACATTGAATATGTTCAAATATTGCACTAATCATTCTACCTGTATTAATTCGTAACAAATATTCGGTTCTACCATCCTTTCTTTCAACGACGAAACTATATTTTGGCATAACACTATAATCTATATACTTCTTATTTCTGTATTTGAAATATACGAATCAGGA
>JAOZQX010000078.1:0-3730 GCA_029931995.1 Bacteroidales bacterium | reverse complement strand
ACTACAACCCTACTATTAATACTCATTTTTTCAGACAAGCTTCTAATATTATTTTTTTTAGCATTCGTTTTTAACTCAGTATAAAGCTTTTTTGCTCCTACAAGATTACTTATAACCTGATTAATTGCTTTCTCACTAACTCTTAAACCAACAAAATATTTTTTTTCATCTAACGACTCTACTCCGATATAAAGAGTAGGGTTATTGCTTTTATTATAAGAGATATCAACAAAATAATCTTTTCCATAGTAAGAACTTGGATAATAAGAATAATAATCTTGCCCGATTGAGCTAGAAACAATACCTAATAGAAAGAAAACGAAAATAAAAAATCTTTTCACGACAATGAGTTTTGAAAATTTTACTCCAAGATAATAAATAATGAATATTTTTCACTTAAAAGATCAGTATTTTATTAAATCAAAATCCCTCTTATCTTTGTAATAAATACATGGATCATGATTGACATGAAAGCAAGTATGGAAGAGTTGAACAGCTCCAACCATAACACCTTAATGCAGCAATTGGGAATTGAATACCTCGAAAAACGTGAAGGTTACGTAAAAGCACGCATGCCGGTAGATAAACGCACTTTGCAACCCATGGGTATTTTGCATGGAGGTGCCAGTTTAGCTCTGGCTGAAACCATTGGTAGCCTTGGTTCTGCTCTGCTGCTCGACTTGGATAAATACGATGTGAGAGGAGCCAACATCAATGCCAATCATGTGGGTGCTGTAAGCGAGGGCTGGGTTTATGGCGAAGCTGAACTGATTCATCGTGGGCGTTACACCCATGTCTGGAACATCACCATCAAAGATGAAACAGGCCGCCTAATTTCAGTGGGTAGACTCACAAATATGATCATTGAAAAATAAGGTGCATTGAGCCTGTCGAAATGCTTAGTGAAGTCAGTCCAATCGCTTCGACAAGCTCAGCGACCCATATTTTGGAACAGATAATTATATGGCAACAACGAAAATAAGCTACGAGCATCTTAAAAACTGCCTGCAAAAAGGCATTTCATTTGCAGCTTATACCCTTCCGGGAGAAACAACATTTAATTTTATAGCTCAAAAAACTCAGGCAACAGAAATTGATTTGTCTGATGTTTCTAAAAGCGGTTTTGTAATTCACCCTTTTGATTCAAATTCAGATCACCCCATTTTACTTTTAAAAGATGATTTTTTTTTACAAGAGGGAGATAATGCGGAAGATTTTAATACGTTTATCAACTCATTTAAAAGCAAAATAAAACCCAATTACAAAATTATTAAGGAAACCAGCAAAGAAGATTATTTTAAATTATTCAACACCTTTAAAAAATCGCTTGATTCAGGTAAATTTGATAAACTGGTTTTGTCAAGAGTAAAAAATATTGAAGCAGCTAAAAATTTTGATATCGTTGAATTATTTCAAAAAATCAATCACCACTACCCCGATCCGTTTAACCATATATCCTATACTCCGCAAAGCGGAATTTGGCTGGGAGCTACCCCCGAAACCTTGCTAAGTATTACTTCTGGAAAAGCAAGAACAGTGGCTTTGGCTGGCACTCAAAAAAAGAATTTATCATCGGAATACAAATGGGAGGAAAAAGAAATTGAAGAGCAAAAATTTGTGGTCAATTTTGTTCGGAACATTTTAGAAAAAGAAATTCCGGCATCATCTATCCAAACAACGAATGAAACCATTGAGGCGGGAGAAATGGTGCATCTTAAAACAAATTTTAACTTCTCTTCAAAAGAAATTAAAAACCTGACTGCGCTTATAAACAATTTGCACCCCACACCTGCTGTTTGCGGGCTTCCCAAAGAAGAGGCTAAACAATTTATTCTCCAAAACGAAGTTCATGATCGGGTCTATTATACTGGCTTTTTAGGCCCATTAAATTTGAATCAGCAAACTCATTTATTTGTAAACCTGAGGTGTTTAAACTTCAGCGAAAACAAGCTCTCACTTTATCTGGGAGGCGGTTTAACCAAAAGCTCGATTCGGGAAAAAGAATGGGAAGAAACGGAATTAAAAGCCACAACCTTGCAATCACTTCTCTGATTTTTTTAAGTTTGTATATATATATTGTATATATTTTTAGCACTCAACATAAAATATCATTCAAAATGAAACATCCTCTCTTAAGAATTTTAGTTGCTATTATTTTGGGGTTTTTAATATTAGTAATTTCAAGTATGTTAATGATGGCAATCTCTGGAAATACAACTTTATTTGAAAACATACCTTTTTTAAAGAAAACATTCACTCATACATCGATGCTGTTACTTTCAATATTGCTAATTTTTATTATTAGCAAAGGAAGGTTACGGGAATATGGGTTTGTTTGGAACCTAAATTTTCCTTTAGCAAAGATAATTTTAATAAGCCTTTTAATAGGGTTTATATCCGCCTCCATTAATAAGTTATTTATTGGTACATCAGCAGTAAATCCAGCGGCAGGTTTATCTTTTTTAGAAAAAATTATATACATCTGGTTTTGGGCTAGTATTTGTGAAGAAGTATTAACAAGGGGTTTAATCCAAGGCTTTTTAGATCCATTAAAACATATTGGGTTTAAATTTTTCAAACACCACATAAGTATAGCTGTTATTGTCGGAGCAGTTTTCTTTGGTGCTATGCATCTGATGTTACTCACTATGGGGGTTGAATTTTTTACTGTACTGAATATTGTTATTTTTGGAATCATACTAGGTTTAATAGCAGGATATCAAAAAGAAAAAACCAATAGTTTGATTCCCGCAATTATCGTTCACCTTTGTTTTAATATTGGGGGGAGTATTTTATTTATAATTAATCTTTTATGAGTCAAAATAAAATTGGAGTCAGGCATTTGTCAGAAATTTGCGCAGCTAAAGGAATCGAGAATATTATTATTTCTCCCGGCTCTAGGAATGCACCCGTTATTCTTGCGTTCAATCAACAAAAAAATATTACTTGTTTAAGTATTACAGATGAAAAAAGTGCCGGATTTTTTGCCCTCGGTATGGCTCAACAAAGCGGCAAACCCGTTGCTATTGCATGCACTTCGGGCACTGCTATTTTGAATTATGCGCCTGCTATTGCCGAAGCTTTTTATCAAAAAATTCCTTTGTTGGTTATCACTGCTGACCGCCCTGTTGAATGGATTGACATGGCTGATAGCCAAACCATTCGGCAAAAAAATATTTTCGAAAACTACATCCAGAAATCTGTTGAGTTAGCTCAAAATATAAATTTGGAAGATGATTTATGGTTTACCGACCGACTGATTAATGAAGCCATAAATACCTGCACTTATCCTGTTCCCGGACCGGTTCATATTAATCTCCCATTTACCGAACCTTTGTACGAAGGTTTCGATGAAGAATTGCCTAAAGCAAAAATTATTGATACCCTAATCCCTGAAAATTCAGTTAAAGAAGAAAAAATCAAAATGCTCGCTAAGCAATGGAATTCGGCGAAACGCAAAATGATTTTAACGGGGATGCTTCCAAAAAATCCAGAATTAAATTCGGTTTTAAATAAACTTTCTGAAGATTCGAGGCTGGCTATTCTTACCGAAACGACCTCCAATCTTTTTGGCAAATCATTTCTTCCATGTATCGATAAAGTACTATCCTCAATTCCTGAAGAGGAAGCACAGAATTTCAAGCCTGATCTTTTAATCACTTTCGGAAATCAAATTATTTCAAAAAAAATCAAAGTCTTTTTGCGAAATCATCGCCCCGAAATTCATTGA
>JAOZQX010000077.1 GCA_029931995.1 Bacteroidales bacterium | reverse complement strand
AGAGCGTTTGACTGGCAGTCAAGAGGTCATCGGTTCGATTCCGATATGCTCCACATTAGGAAGGCCTTGCCTTCCTTTTTTTATAAATAATTTTGGCAGGTTTTAATTTATCTTAACTTTGTTTAAGTAATATTGCTCAACCAAATTTGATTAAAACAAAAATCCCAATCCAAAAACAAAAATTGATATTATGAAAAAGCTCTTTACTATCGCCTTGGGAATTCTATTACTTTCCTCTTTACAACTTAATGCTGCTTACTTAAAAAACATCCCTAAAACCCTTACTCAACCTGATGGGACTACAATCAACTGCTTTGCCAGTGGCGATGAATTTCATAATTGGCTACATGACGAAAACAACTATACCATCATTCAAGATCAGGATGGATATTATTATTATGCTACAAAAAATGGAGATAAAATAATTCCCTCAGAGTATAAAGTTGGAAAAACATATTTAAAATCAACAAATATTCAACCGGGTGTAAATATCTCAGCCGAACAATGGAAACAAAAAAGAAGATCTAAATTTTCTGATGCCCCATTAAAATCATATCATTTAAAAGATGGAACCCCTGAAATAAATATCAATAAAATATCTTTTTATATTCGCTTTAACGATGATGCTGAATGGGCAAAAGATACTGCAATATATTGGAATATGTTGAATGCTGATCACCCTGATTCTATTTCTATGATAAATTTTTATGAAGAAGTTTCATACGGGAAAGTAAATGTTCGATCTTATCTTTATCCACGTTCAACAACGACAACCGTTCTTTCTTACCAAGACACACATAATAGAGGATACTTTCAACCTTACAATATAACTACTAATCCAGAAGGTTACGATCCAGATGAGGAAGATAATTGGGATTCGGAAAATAGTTCGGCTAAACGTGAGTGGGATTTATTGGAAAGAGCCATTAATTATTTAAATGCAAATTATACTATACCCGCCAGTATGGACTTAGATTATGATGATGATGGTTTTATTGATATTTTTGAATTTTTTGTTTTAGGAGAAGCAGGTGCATGGGCTGATCTTTTATGGCCAAAAAATTGGGCTATTCAAGACAGAGAGCTTTACATAAATGGTCTTCGGTTGTTTGATTACAATCTTCAAATTGAAGAAATCACCGATGATAGAGGTGTAGGGGTACTAAGTCATGAAATGGGTCATGCCTTAGGTTATCCTGATTTATACCATTATAATGATGATTCTGATCATTTAAATCCAGTTGGACCTTGGGATATTATGGATAATACAGGAGAAGTCCCTCAATCGTTTGGAGCATATACCAAATTTAAATATGGTGGTTGGATTGATGATATTCCTGAAATTACAACTGCCGGAACTTATACAATAAACTCCATCGACAGTGCAAACAATAACTGTTATAAAATTGCATCCCCATACTCCACAACAGAATTTTTTGTTGTTGAATTTAGAAAAAGGGCTGGTAGATTTGAAATTGCTCTTCCCGGAAGTGGATTATTAGTCTACAGAATTAATACTGATGCCGGACGGGGAAATCGTAACGGACCTCCGGATGAAGTTTACTTATTCAGACCCGGTGGAAGCCCTGTTCTAGAAGGAACCATCAATCAAGCAAATCTTACTTCTACTTATGGACGTCAGGAAATTAATAACACCTCTGACCCAAGAGCATTTTTAAATGATGGTGGCCCTGGAGGTTTATATATTTCTGAAGTCTCGGCTTCAAATCAAACTTCCATCTCTTTTCGCGTTGATTTTAACCCTGATGCTTTGTATGCCAATTTTAGCGCCTCTGAAGAAAACATATTTGCAAGAGCAACTATTGATTTTACAGATATTTCATATGGCAGCCCAGAAACATGGGAGTGGACTTTTGAAGGTGGGATTCCCGCAACATATAGCGGACAAAATCCACCATCTATTCAATACATTACAATTGGCACTTACGATGTAACCCTGACTATTACTAAAGGGGAAGAAACATTGACTGAAACTCGTACCGATTATATCACTGTATCTGAATTACCCGGAGCCAACCCTCCCCGAGATTTAACCGCTGGAGTTACCGAAGCAAATCCAAACGATGTTGTGCTAAATTGGACTGCACCAGAAAGCGGAATCCAAACATTTACCATTCAATGGGATGATGGTGTTAATGATGGTGGTATCGGATCAGCAGATGAACCAGATTCGTTTGATGCTCTTAGCCGCTGGCTACCCAATGATTTATATCCTTATGAGGGTATGTATATTACCGAAATTAGTTTTTTCCCATATAACACTGACCCACCATCAACAAATGATTATACATTAAAAATATATACCGGTAGTGATTTAAGTACATTAGCAGTAGATCAGGTCATACCTCCAGAGGAAATAATATTTAATCAATGGAATACATTTGAACTTGATACACCATTACAAATTGACGCCTCCATAGATTTATGGTTTGGTGTTAACAATAATAGTGGAATCGAAAATCTAGGATATCCATTTGGATCTGACAATGGCCCGGTAGTGGACGGTAAGGGTGATATTATATATTATGTTAGTGATGGTACAGTGGAGTATTTAAGTGATTATGGTTTAAATGACAATTGGAATCTGGCTGCAACTGTTGTAAACACTCTGGAGGAACCAGCTAAACTTAAGCAAAGTATTTCCAGAGCTAAAACAGCTGAATTTAAGGTCATGGAAGGCTATAATATTTATCGCGATGGAGTACAAATTAACACAACAGTAGTTACAGAAACTACATATACAGATGCTGCGGTTGCTGATGGGAATTACGATTATGCTGTAACAGCTATTTATACTGCCGGCGAATCGGGAGAAAGTAATATTTATAATGTAAATGTTCCTTGGAATGTTGGTATTCCTAAAGTTGAAATCAAAGAACTTTCAATTTATCCTAACCCCGTTAAAGATAAATTAGTTGTTCAATTAGATGAGCTAAGCAATGATCCGCTAAGTTTACAGATCTACAATCAACTTGGTGAACTTGTATACAGTAAAGAAATTACACCAACTTCAGACAGAATGGAAGTTCCTGTAAGCAACTTAGCGAATGGGGCATATACTTTACTCATGTACACAACTGAAAAAGCATTTCAAGGAAAGTTTATAGTAATGAAATAGCTTTAAAGATTAAGAAAAATAAGGGGGCTGTTAATTTAACAGCCCCCTTATTTTTTTGAATAAAAACGCATGAAACTATTTCTTTAACTTTTGATCAGAATACATATCCTTTCCAAAAGGTTTTAAATCTTTTGAGTCTTTGAAACTAATGAACAACCCACTTTTTATTGTAGCTGAAGATGAAATTCCCCTAATATGATCCAGTGCTGCCTTAAACAGAGGTTCGTTTTCATCGCCAAAAGGCAGGATATTACTATAATCTTCTGTAGCAAGAATAGTAGGAGCAAAGCCATCCACAAAATCGGAAACACCCAATGAATTAGTAGTTTTAAAAACAATAGGTTGCATAGCCCATGTATGACTCAAGTTCAGGTTTCCATCCGAATCATAATCTTTAAGTGTTATTGAACCTACATATTTGCCGTGGGTATTTGTACCAACCATAACTACATCCATGTAAGGATTTAAACCATTTATAATAAGCTCACTGGCCGAAGCAGTACCACTTGTACTCAACACATACAAACGATTCAAATTTAATGTATTGATGGGTTCAGAGGGGTTATTATCTGTTGCAGTTATTTCATTATACAAGAAATTATCGAAAAATGAACTTCCATACTCATTCAGTAAATATTCCTGCACAAGGCTATTGTACTGCGATTTTGTAAATACCAATTCTGTATCGGTATCGTAAATCATACTGGCTAAATAAGTCGCTGTACGTACAGACCCACCACCATTATACCGAAGATCAAGAATTAGCTCCTGAACACCGGCAGCCTGATAAGTACCAAAAAGATCATTCAAATCAAAATCATAGGTCGAAACAAAACCGTTATAAACCAAATAGGCAACTTTGATTCCATCTACATCAATAATTTGAGAAAAATGGATGGGGTTTTCCTGCAATACAACAGCCGTTAAATTAACGGTTTTATCGTTGGGAGTTACAGTGGTGTCAATAATATCAGCAAACGAAATCGAAAAAGCATCCCTTTCAAATAACAAATCCCGATAATTATTCACCGTTAAGGATTGCCCATCAATACTAATAAATATTTCTCCTCGTTCAAGCCCTGCCTGATCGGCAGGAGAATTAGGTACAACATACCTAATATATCCAAAAATATCATCCGAATCACCTATCCTAACCAATCCATATTCAAATCCCATGGAAGTAGTAATGCCTTGAAAAGAGTTCTCAAGTGCGATGTAATCATCCACTATCCACGACCATTTATCAATTTCACCATACCTATAAAGCAGGTTTGTAAAAAGCTCCTCATGATCACCATTATACGCATATAAAAACTGAGCTAATTCGTTATCATTACTAAAACTTGATGCATCTAAATCTGGAACTTCGTCAACCCATAAATAATACTGCCGCAAACCATTCCAAATAAAAGTATCAATTTCTGAAACTTCTACTAAAGATTCTTTATTTTTATTACATGCCGAAAGTATGAAAAAAAATAGTGCAGCAATCAGAAGCAGATTCTTTGAATTTATTCTTATGTTCATTTGTCTTAAATATTAATATTGAAGTGTTGCAAGAATAAACGTTATTTTTGAATTAATATTTTGGTAAATTTCTTGCTTATCTTTTAATAAAAAAACTTATGAGATATTTCATCCTACTATTATGCTTTTTGTCAGGAATATTAATATACAGCTGTAGATAAATAAAATTGGAAAGGAAAATAAAGCAGTAATGCTAAAAAAATCCATCGCAAGAAAACTAAATATTATAAGTAACGACTACCAGTTCACATAGTTTATTTTAAACCGCTCACTTTTATAATCTTTTATAACCTGTCTGCGACCGGCTTCGGCGGCTTCCTTAGAAGTATAACCAATAGAAACTCTGTGCCCTCCGTTAACTTGGCCCCACTCTGGGATATCCCTAATGATAATTTTATTAAAACGTTCCTGCAATTCGTAGGTACGCCTTAAATAGTGTACATTACTTACATACACATTATAATCTTTGTCGCCCTTCTCATTTCCCTCAGGATTACAATAGCACGAGCCCCAAACAAAATAATAATACGGTTTTCGCTCGGCAAAACTAATATCCGACGTAATCCAAAGACTAGAGTTTTGCTGAACAGGTTTTTTAATGTCGATGTCTGCATCGGCATCGCTGCGGAATAATTTCGCTTCAAAATCGAAACAATCGTCAAGTCCTATGATGAATAAATCTTTATCACAATCATTATCATAATCGGCCCAGTAAGCACCTCCAAGATAAACCCCGGGTAAACCGGTTTCAATGTCGGTAAAAATAAATTCGCCGTCATTTCTATAAATCTTTGTACTCGGACCTAAAACACTTTCGCCGCTAACCAGCAAATCAATATCTCCATCACAATCAAAATCGGTTGCCTCCACATTGCCCGAACGCATACCCAAAATTGCCGGTGCAATTTCAGTAAATTTGTTAATCCCATCGTTTCTGTAAAAACGAGATAACAAATAGTATTCGTTACTTTCGCCACAAACAAACACATCTAAATCATTATCTCCATCAAAATCGGCCCAAACGGCTTCACCTTGTCTTACACCCAACATATTTAATCCAATATCATGAAAGGCATCATCCCCATAGTTTTGATAGATTTTTGTATAAGCATGGCCTTCTTTTGTTTCGCCACAAATTAGGATATCCAAATCTTTGTCCCGATCGTAATCTCCCCACATCACCGATCCTCCAAATAAGGGGATTATATTCGCTTTTTGATCAACATATTGACTATTACTAATATTTTTATAAACCTTGGCAAATATTTCGCCGTTGTTTTCTCCGGCAATTAACACATCTATTCGGCCATCTGCATTATAATCTGCAACATCAACACTTCCATCACGCACACCAATTATCCCGGGATTCAAAGCTGAGAAATTACCCCATCCATTGTTTTTATATAATCGCGAAACAATTTTATGCTGGGCTGTTTCACCGGTAATAAAGAAATCCATATCTCCATCGCGGTCAAAATCGGCCCAATCTGTAGCAGCCCGATAAAAATCCATCATTCCCGTATTCTGCTTGGAGAAATTTCCCTTTTTGTCATTTAGATACAAATAGGTATTAATAATTTGATGATTTCCACTATACCTTTCGCCTGTAAGGATTAAATCCAAAAAACCATCTCGGTTCACATCAATCCAGCTTGTATTACTTTGAATTAAGCCTTTTGTATCCGTATCAATATAAACATAAGGTTGTGCCGAAATAGTACAAGTGAAAGTGATAAATAAAGCGACTAAAACAAGATTTCGCATATAGTTGATCTTAATCTTATACATATTTTCAATTAAGCTTGATACAAAATAAGCCCTTAATAACTTTAGTTTGAGAAAAAAAGAAAGATTTTATTTACAATAAATTGTTTAAAAGTATT
>JAOZQX010000076.1 GCA_029931995.1 Bacteroidales bacterium | reverse complement strand
CATTTAGGAGCTCCAGCTTTGGCTGTGGTAAATGGTAGTGATAAAAGTGTTAAGGATATTGGCGATACTTTGCAGTTGATAAAAAAAGTTCTTCGTCGCGAAAAGTGTACGTATCTTGGAGTTTTTGTGAACAGGGCTAATAATTCCGAATTAAAGGAAATTGAGAAAACTGTGAGTAATTTGAGTAAGGATGATGAAAATTATTTTATTATTCCCGAGTTGGACTCACTACAAAAACTTACTGTACGACTTGTTAGTACGGCTTTGAATGCAAAACGGATTTATGGTGATGAAACGGTGCTTGACTACAATATCAATGAGTTCAAGGTGGGCGCCATGAACATTGAAAATATACTTAAAAACACCGAAGCCGGAACAGTGGTCATCATGTCTGGTGATCGTACTGATGTGTTGGTCGGCTTGCTAATGACTTTAATATCTGATAATTTCCCCAAAATTACCGGAATTATTTTAACGGGTGGTTTTAAGCCAAATGCGGAGGTGATGAAATTAATTCGTGGAATTAAAAAATTACCCGTAGCGATTCTCAGTGTTGAAACTGATACGTATGAAACGGCTGTGAAAGTTAATAATATCCGGTCAATACTGAGGCCGGATAATGAGCGGCGAATGGCCGAAGCTCTTGGTCACTTTGAGGATGTTGTGGATGGAAATAAGATCAAGAAATTAGTTTCATTGCGTACAAAAGGAGTGGTTACACCGCTTATGTTTGAGTACGAATTATTTGAACGAGCTCGTGCAAACCGTAAGCATATTGTACTTCCCGAAGGAACAGATGATCGGATATTACGGGCAGCGGAGATATTGTTAAGACGTAATGTTGTTGATATTACTATTCTTGGCAATGAGGATGAGATCTATAAAAAGGCGCATGCTTTACATCTTGAATTGGATGGGGTTCATATCATCGATCCTTACGATAATGATTTGATTAATGATTATGCTGCCACCTATTATAATTTACGTAAGGACAAAGGCATTACTCGCGAAATGGCACAAGACATGATGCTGGATGTTAGTTATCTTGGAACCATGATGGTATACAAAGGTCATGCTGGTGGAATGGTTTCGGGTGCGGCTCATACAACTCAGCATACTATTCGCCCTGCTTTTGAGTTTATAAAAGCAAAACCCGGTTTCTCTATCGTTTCAAGTTGTTTCTTTATGTGTTTTGCCGATCGTGTGTTGGTTTATGCTGACTGTGCTATTAATCCCAACCCCAATGATGAACAGTTAGCAGATATTGCAATTAGTTCGGCTGATACAGCCAAAATGTTTGGTGTTGAACCTCGGGTTGCCATGCTTTCATATTCAACCGGTGAATCTGGTAAAGGAGCTGATGTTAACAAAGTTCGATCAGCAACTAAGATTGCCAGAAAACGCCGTCCCGACATAAAGATTGAAGGCCCGATACAATACGATGCAGCCTTTGATCCTATTGTTGCGAAACAAAAAATGCCTAATAGTGAAGTGGCCGGTAAAGCTACAATCTATATATTTCCCGATTTAAATACCGGAAATAATACCTATAAAGCAGTGCAACGTGCAGCGGGAGCTGTGGCTGTTGGTCCTGTTTCTCAAGGTTTAAATAAACCTGTGAATGATTTAAGTAGAGGATGTTTGGTTAAAGACATTGTAAACACTGTTTTGATTACAGCCATTCAAGCCCAGGTAGAAGATTTGAAATAATACCCGTTATTTTTTAGTACATGAATTCCAGTAGTATAATTCATGTATTCCTTTAAATTCCCATTCCATTTTTAATTTCGGAACGATATTTGGTTTTATAGAACCAATGCTGGCATATTCAATTTATAAACCTTAAAATGAAATACATGAAAGCGAAAAAAATATTTTTACTGAGTGGAGTTATTTTTTTAATTCTTGCAGTAGCCGATGTTCAAGCAGGGAAAAGGGTAGTTGTAAAAAACTCCAGAAGATTTGCCTATAATCATAATGCTAAAAAGGCCAAGGTGAAAGTTAAACATAATACACCTTTTGTTAAAAGTTTAAGGTTTTTACCGAATGGAGCAATTGCAATAAAACATAAAGGAGTGAGGTTTCACTACTATGGTGGTAAATATTATCGTCATTATGCAGGAAAATATATCAGCGTAGCTCCTTCAATTGGAATTCGAATTAGGGTTTTGCCCAAAGGTCATATAAGTTTTGTTATTAATAACCGAGCTTATTTCTATCATGATGGGGTTTACTATACAAAACGCAGATTAGGTCGTGTTTACGAAGTAATTGATGCTCCAATAGGAGCAGTTATTCATTATTTGCCACTAAGTGCTGAGCGTATCAGAATTAATGGAAGGCACTTTTTTGAATGTAATTTAACTATTTATAAAAAGATTAGAAGTTCGTACGGGCATTCATACCAAGTAGTTGGTCATCTAGAATCGTACGGGAATCGCTATTAGTTTGAGCTTTTGCATTAAGCAATTTTTACTACCTTTACCTCTTTTAATGGAGGTGCGTAAAATGCCCAATTGGATTACAAATTCTACAAATACGATTTTAATAATTATGGGGCTGATTTTTTTCACCCTTTTTATTTATATGGCTTTTGTATCCTATTTCGAAAAAGAAAAAAATGCTTCACAAAAGTCACTTTTTCTTGCCCTGTTTTTGTCGATTCCATATTTTTTACTGGCTTATTTCAATTTCTCAGATAAAGAACTGATCAGCCCTATTCTTATTGCAATTCCACTTTTATTAGTATTCATTTTATTTATTCCATTAAAAGGAGTATCTCATATTAAAACAGATATTCCGAACGAAAAAATTGATGAGCGTGATATCATGTTTTCGAGGCACTTGCTAAAGAAGGAAGACGAAAGATATAAAGAATATTACGAACGCCATCCTGAGAATTTTGAGTCAGACGAAGCATTCCAAAAGCTCCCGGGTCTACTTTCAAAAGGAAGTTCTAATTATGATCGGCTAATGTTTGCTGCATCTGAGGCCTCGTTTTTTACGGTTGATCAATTTAAGAATGTGGTCGATGGCTCAGTTGAACCTAAGCCAATAAATACTTCTCCTGAAAAAATTAGTCACTTTCTAAAAAAATGGGCTGAAAAGCTGGGAGCATTAGATGTGGGAATAACACATTTGCAGGATTATCATAAATATAGCCATGTAGGACGGGGTGATGATTACGGAAAAGAAGTTGAATTGAATCATAAATTTGCCATTGCTTTTACCGTTGAGATGGATAGTGATTATGTAGCGACAGGCCCTCAAGCTCCGATTGTAATGGAATCGGCGCAACAATATTTAGCAGCTGCTGCCATAGCTGTGCAAATGGCTGAGTTTATCCGACAGCTGGGTTATCCGGCGCGAGCCCATATCGATGGGAATTATAGGGTAGTTTGCCCTTTGGTTGCTAAAGATGCAGGTTTGGGTGAGATTGGCCGTATGGGTTTGCTGATGACACCAAAACAAGGACCTCGTGTACGTATTGCTGTTGTTAGCACTGATTTACCTTTGCTTGTTGATAAAGCAAGAGCAGATAAATCGATGATTGATTTTTGTGAGCTTTGTAAAAAATGTGCGGTGGTTTGTCCTTCAAATTCAATATCTGAAGATAGCCGGAAACTTATCAATGGTGTAAATCGTTGGCAAATTAATAGTGATAGCTGTTTTCAGTTTTGGTGCAAATGTGGAACCGATTGTGGTCGCTGCATGGCTAGTTGTCCATACTCGCACCCTGATAATCTCATGCATAATATCGTTCGCTTTGGGATTCGGAATAATTTTATTTTTAGGAAGATGGCCCTCAAACTGGATGATTATTTTTATGGTAAGCAACCTAAAGTTAAGCCTATCCCTGAGTGGATGGAAGTTAAATGATAATTGGAAATAAAATAAGAAGGGAATTAGCATGAGTAATAATGGTTCAGAAAATCAAAAGATAGAATTTCCGGTTTCGTTTGTGCTAAAAGCAATTATGGATAATTCGATATCTGAAGATGAACATAAGAGCAAGTTGAAGTCAGTATTTCTGAAATTAGAAATAGTCTACAAGAGTTTTAGCTCAAAATTGAGTACTAATGGAAAATATATTAGTATTTCGGTGACTGTTAAAGTAGATGACAGAAAAACTTTTGATGAACTTTATATTGAGCTTAAAAAGATACCCGGAATTAAATATGCATTATAATTGAGCTATGAAATGCCATAATAATACTAATCATATTAACCGCAAATGATTATTTATGGATATTCCATCTGACTTTAAAAAATTAATTATAAACAGATGAATAAAATTCTGATTTTAGTATTAGGTGGGGCAGGAGGAACTCTTTTAAGATATTGGGTTTCCGGATATGCTTACCGACTTTTTGAGGGCGTGTTTCCTTGGGGTACTTTGGCGGTTAACCTAATTGGATCATTTTTAATAGGTTTTTGCTGGGGACTGTTTGAGCGAGGAAATATTCAGGCCAATGTTCGTTTGTTTTTGTTTGTTGGAATTTTTGGAGGCTTCACAACTTTTTCTTCTTATGCTTTAGAAACTTTGAATTTAGTGAAAGCCGGAAATGTAAAACTTGCCATTATTTATGTTTTAGCCAGTAATATACTGGGCTTGATTCTAGTTTATCTTGGATATATCTTTGCAAGAACGCTTAGCCTTTTAAATCGATAATTATGGAGAATGGTACAAAAGGAATATTACTTCGAATTTTTATAAGCGAAAACGCTCATTATGATGGATGTAATTTACTTGAACTTATTGTGGAAGAAGCAAAAAAACAAAATTTAGCTGGAGCAACTGCTTTTAGGGGAATCAGTGGCTATCAATCGGGAAGCGAAATCCAAACAGCCACTATATTGCGATTATCTGAGAATATGCCTATCGTAATTGAAATTGTTGATATTGATGCAAAAATACAGGCTTTTATGCCTTTCCTCAAAAAAGTTGTAGTAGATGGTTTAGTGACTACAGAAGCTGCAAATATCATAATGAAACCAAAAAATCCTGATAAATAAACGATGCATGAGCTTGAACCATATTATGATTGGCGGCATTTATATATAGCCTCTGAGGATGAACGCTCTCCCTTATTTGGAAGGGAATACAGTGAGTTTGAATTCACACATTCCGTTTACAATTATTATATCCATCCTCAGTGGGACGAAATTGGGTCCTCCACTCTTTATCTTAAAATACTTTATGCTAATTACGATAAAGATTTTTGTATTATTGAATTCATGGGCGAATGGAATGATATGCTTCATAATGACATTATGTATTTGAAACGAAATGTGGTTGAGGTGATGATAGAGAATGGAATCCGAAAATTTATTTTAGTAGGCGAGAATATTTTAAATGCTCATGTAGATGAGAATGATTATTACCAGGAATGGTTTGATGAAATTGAAGATGGTTGGATAGTGGCGTTAAATTTTAGAAATCATGTGATTCGTGAATTTGAGAGTGCAAATATCGATTATTACATTGCTTTTGGTGGGAAATTCGATGAATTTAACTGGCGTGGAATTAATCCTATTCACCTATATAATCGTATTGATGATTTAATTACAAAACGTTTAAATGCTTAAATAATGCCAATTGCAAAAATAATTCAGGTTTTTGGAAAAGTTCAGAATGTGGGCTTTCGTTATTATACCAAAAGAAAAGCTGTTGAACTAAAAATTACTGGTTTTGTTAAAAATAAGATGGATGGTTCTGTATATATAGAAATAATGGGAGAGGAGTTTGCAATAGATCAGTTTGTACATTGGTGTCATTCGGGCCCACAATGGGCCAGAGTAGAGGATGTGGAAATTCAGGATATTCCTTTATTTGATGAATCTGCTTTTTGGATAAAATAAAAAAAAGCATCCCGAATTTTCGAAATGCTTTTTTAGAATTATATCTTTTCTTAAAAATAAATACCAAAGCATCAAATAAACTGCGAACCTTTTATTTCGTATTCAACAGTTTCGTATGTGTAGTCAACAGTGCTGAAATCGTATTTAATTTCAAAGAAGAGTTTACCCATAATTATACCCGCTCCTAACTCAAAGCCAGGTTTTAAATTATGATCTAAAAAATCGCTTGTGAACATCGCTTTTCTTCTAACAAGAACGTCAGAATAGTTGAGACCGCCTAAAGCATAGATTTTTACATCTGCCACTCTTCTTATATAATATATTACATCAAGATTTGCTTGTGCATTTATCATAGTAAAATCTTGTGCAATACCCGAAGTAAATACTGTGGGGAAGAAACAAGATATTCCTCCTTGAATCCCAAAATCGTTCAGAAAATCAAAACGTCCTCTAAAATTAAGTCCATAATTTAATTTTTGATCTCCAAAATTTTTCCCAACACCATTTTCTGTACCTGCTTTTGTACCTACAGTAAGACCCATGCCGAATTTAAATTGAGAGAACGCGGCAGAACTGGTAAATAAAACGACTGCCACTACTAATAGTATTTTTTTCATAAGTGTTTTTTTATTTGTTTACTTTATGATTATAAAAAGCCATATAACCCTAGCAAATGTATAAAAAAAGCATCCCGAAATTTCGGGATGCTTTTTTTTAGTTATGTCATTTTAGAAGTAGAAACCAACAAATCCTAGAATTTGTTCCATATTCGCATCATATTTTGCTTCAAGGAAAAAGTTTCCAAATTGAAGTCCGCCACCTACTTC
>JAOZQX010000075.1 GCA_029931995.1 Bacteroidales bacterium | reverse complement strand
ATACTACCCCGCTTCGAGTTTAAACAAGATGATATTGATATCATTTCAAATATGATAATTGCAACTAAACTTCCTCAAGGTGCAAGAACATTTTTATCCAAAATTTTATGTGATGCTGACTTGGATTATCTTGGTAGAGATGACTTTTTCATGACATCACACCGTTTGCGTTATGAGTGGGATGTTTTGGACATAAATAAACTTACACTTTACGAATGGTATCAACTTCAGGTGCGTTTTCTCGAGTCACATGAATATTTTACCAAATGTGCACTAAAATTAAGACAGAAGAAGAAGTTGGAAAACTTAAAACAAATCAAAGACATATTGGCATAGAAATCTAAAAATATTAAATATTCTTTTAAGAATATTTTCTATATTTGTCTGACCAATATTTTAAAAAATATAAAATTTCGATCATACATGGAAACAAAGATGAACAACATTTTATTAGTACCTACTGATTTTACAGAGGTTGGAAACAATGCAATTAACCTTGCATCAAAGGCAGCAAAGCATTTAAATTACAAAATGTGCTTGCTACATATTACCGAAAAAGCAGATGATGGTACTGCTAAACAAAAGTTAGACTTCCTTGCAAAAGAAGCTAAAGAAGGTTTTGGAATTGAAGTTGAAACCTTAACTAAAGAAGGAAGTATATTTTCTGCTATTGGTGAAGTAGCCAAAGACTTAGGTGCAAATCTAGTTTATATGGGTACCCATGGTAAAGTTGGCATGCAAAAACTAACTGGTAGCTTTGCTTCAAAAGTTATCACAAGTTCAGAAGTGCCTATTATTGTTGTACAAAAAAGATCTTTTGACAATTTTAAAGATATTGTTCTTCCTATTACCAGCGATTTTGGTCCATGGGAAAAAACAAAGTGGGCAACGTATATTGCCAAAGAATTTGAAGCAAAAATTCATATTTATCAACTTGCAGGTGAAGCTATTGGTAAAGCTGTTGATATGATCACAAAACATTTCACAGAAAGCGGTGTTGATTTCGACGTTAAAGTAGCCGAGAAATCATCTGGTTTTGAGAAACAAGTTATTGATTATGCAACAACCATTAACTCCGAACTAATTATGATTATGACCAGTCCTTCAAAAGGCTTAAGCTTTATTTTAGGAAGTTATGACGAAGATATTATCTTCAACACATCGCAAATTCCTGTAATGTGTATTAATCCACGTGAAGTAAATTGGAAAAAAATTATTTCCAGATAACATAAAAATTATTTAATTCAACCCCAATTCCGATGTACATCGGAATTGGGGTTTTTTTATGCTATATTTGTAATAACAAGCATACAAAAATGACTAAAGAGGAAGCCCTGTACAGAATAAAATTTCTTTCCAGCGAAATTGAAAAGCACAATCATAATTACTATATTTTATCCCAACCAATAATTGGCGATTATGAGTTTGATATGCTTTTAGAAGAGTTAATCAGGCTTGAGAACGAGTTCCCTGAATTTGCAACAAAACACTCCCCTACCCAGCGTGTTGGGGGAAGTGTCACTAAAGAATTTCAGCAAGTGAAGCATATATACCCCATGCTTTCATTAGGAAACACATATTCCGAACAAGAAATTATTGATTTTGATAACAGAATACGCAAAATTATTGAACACCCTTTTGAATATGTTTGTGAATTAAAATTCGACGGGGTTGCCATTGGATTAAGCTATAAAAACGGAATACTTGAAAAAGCTGTTACTCGTGGTGATGGTATTCAGGGCGACAATGTTACGGCCAATGTAAAAACCATCAGAAGTATTCCTTTGAAACTCGAAGGAGATTACCCTGCTGAATTTGAGATTAGAGGCGAAATTTTTTATCCGCACCAAGGCTTTCTTAAGCTAAATGAAAAACGTTTGCTTAATAACGAACCTGCCTTTGCAAATCCTCGCAATGCCGCCTCTGGAACCTTGAAAATGCAAAACTCGGCCGAAGTAGCTAAACGTCCGCTTGATTGTTATTTATATATCCTTCACGGAGAAAATCTTCCATTTAAAACCCATTACGAAAATTTGCAAGCGGCAAAAAAATGGGGTTTTAAAATTTCGGAAAATATAAAACTTTGCAAAAGTACAGATGAGATTCTTGAATTTATTCACGAATGGGATAAAAACCGCACACATCTTTCTTTTGACATTGATGGAATTGTGATAAAAATTAATGCCGCTACCGATCAGGAGTTATTAGGGTTTACTGCCAAATCGCCTCGCTGGGCTATTTCTTATAAATATAAAGCTGAACAAGCAGCAACCAAGTTAAATTCTATTAGCTATCAGGTAGGACGTACAGGTTCAATTACACCCGTCGCTAATTTGGAACCCGTTTTGCTTGCCGGCACAACCGTGAAACGTGCATCTTTGCATAATGCCGATATCATACAGAATTTGGATGTACGTTTGGGTGATACCGTTTTTGTTGAAAAAGGTGGAGAAATTATTCCTAAAATTGTCGGGGTAGATTTATGTAAACGTTCAGCAGAATACCTAACTGTAAAATATATTGAACAGTGCCCTGAATGTGGAACCCCTCTGATTCGCAAAGAAGGAGAAGCTAATCATTATTGTCCAAACGAATATGATTGTCCGCCTCAAATTAAAGGACGTGTTGAGCATTTCATCAGCCGCAAGGCTATGAACATTGATAGCCTTGGGGAAGGGAAAATTGAGCTTCTTTTTGATAAAGGACTAATTAAAGATGTTTCAGATTTGTACAAACTTCAATATTCTGATCTTTTCGGATTAGAAAAGACCCTACCTGCTTTAGATGGGAAGAAAGAACGCAAACTTAGTTTTAAAGAAAAAACAGTTGAGAATATTTTAAAAGGAATAAGCGAATCAAAGAATGTAAGTTTTGAAAGAGTATTATTTGCCATAGGAATCCGTTATGTTGGCGAAACAGTAGCAAAAAAATTAGCTACTCACTTCAAAACAATGGAAAAAATAATAATGGCCGATTTTGAAGAACTAATTTCTGTTGATGAAATTGGGGATAAAATCGCACAATCGCTTATTGATTTTTTCTCCTTCGATAGAAATATTGAACTAATTAAGAAACTTCACTTAAGCGGGTTGCAATTAAATTTGCAAGAGTCTGATATCATAAATCTTTCTAATAAACTGGACGAAAAATCATTTGTTGTAAGTGGCGTTTTCCAGAATCATTCCAGAGATGAGATAAAACAATTGATTGAACAACACGGGGGTAAAAATGTGAGTTCTATAAGCAAGAAAACAGATTATGTTTTAGCAGGAGAAAACATGGGTCCAAGTAAATTGGCTAAAGCTGAGAAACTGGGCATACCAATCATCAGTGAAAGTGATTTTGAAGATATGATTGCTTAACATTTTTAGTGTCAAATAAAAAGGGGTGGCACCTTAAGGTGCCACCCCTTTTTAATCAACTACCTTTTATTAATATCTTCTAATACTTGAAGCACCAGAAGTATCTAAATCAACAGCTGGTTTTCCTTTGTAGCGAACTGTTGTGGCGCCTGAAGCTTCTACTTCAAGATTCTCGGTAACAAAAATTTTAATTGTACTCGCACCCGAAGCATCTACTTCACAATCTTTCACTTCAAAATCAATGGCATAAATCTCGGAAGCTCCTGACGAATCAATATATAATTCATCAGCAAAACCTGCAAATCGAATTTCGGTAGCACCACTTAAATCTAGCTTAACTACACTTGCTGCAAAATTTATATCCACTTCGCTAGCACCACTCGCATCAATTACAAAGCTTTCAAACTTCATCTTATTCATCCCCTTAACTTCACAGGCTCCGCTTAATTCAATCTCGTCAATCATTTTGAAACTGATATAAGCTTTCATGGTATTAATATTTCTGATATTACCTCTGGTATAAATTTTAAGCGTACCACCGATAACCTCAGTATAAATATGATCCAATAAATTTTCATCAGCCTCAATCACCAATGATTCCTCATCTGACTGAGTAAGTTCAACCTCAAAAGCACTACTTACATCAATAGCATCAAACGAACGTACATTTCTAATTTCTTTTTCAACATTTCCATTCCCTCTTACTGAATAGCGTTTAGCATAAACAGTCGTTGAGGAAAAAACTACGATCACTAAACTTAGCAATCCAAATTTTAATAATGATTTCATAATTCTAATTTTTGTATTTATATCTATTTTATTTCAATATTTGCATAATTTGCATCAACATAAATTTTACCTGCATTCTTGGACGATCCGATATGACCGGTATATCTATACGATTTAAAGGAACGTTTTTCTTTTCTAATATGCTCGTCATAGCGACAATCAAAGTCACCATACTTAGTTAATACGTCAACATAGTATGAAGCTGATTCATCCATTTCTATATCTACACTTGCGTTATTGCTATCAATTTCTATCAACTTAAAATTAGGAGAAACATAATCAATTGAGATATCTCCATAATTTAAATCAATTTCCAATGAATTTTGCAATTTATCAATTTCAATACCACTATAATTTGTTCTGGCATACATATCTACTACTCCTTCTACCTCAATATCATCAAAGCCAGATTTAAGTTCAAAACTTCCAACATCACCCAATTCAATATCACTATATGAGGTATGTAAATCTAATGTTTCAACATTCTCTACTTGTGCATCTGAATATGAAACTTCAATTACAGCTCTTTTGATATCTTCTGCTATAAGTTCGCCATAAGCAATCTCAATTTCATTCACTTGGTTTGCAAGTCCTCTTGTTTGAAGATTCCCATACTTAAGCTCGAAATTTGTTTGTCCAGTCCAATTATTATTCAATATTACATTGCCATATTTTTGTTCTATATCAAGCTCCACGGTTTCAGGCAGACTTACATAATAATCAATGTTAATTTGCATACTACCTGAATTATTAAAAGAGGGAAAATGAGTAATCGCTTTCACCAAATTTTCACCACCATTAATATCAATTTCAATATTTTCAAATACCTCAGTAGCTTTTGATCGGCTTGATTGAGCCTCAACTCTAACAATAACATCAATCTTAATTTCTTTTTTATCCCATGAAGTTAAGAATACATCTCCATATTTATTTTCGACCACTAATACGGCATCCTCATTTACATTAAAACTTTCCTGATATTCTTTTTCAAGAATCTTATTTGTTGTTGCTTGTACGCTTCCAAAAAGCAAACTAAACATCAATGTGATTCCAATTATTTTTACCCTTTTCATAACCTTTATAATTTAATTCGAAGTTTTTTTATGTTTTATTTCACTCATGCTATCAATAACTTTATCTAATGCTGTTGACAACATTCTATAGTTAGTCACTAAAGCACTATAAACTCTTTCGTCTTTATTTGTTTCAATATACTCTGCCTGCAATTTCTCAGTATTATCCTGCAAACGATTTACCTTATGCATAGCTTTGTCTTTCAAGCCTTGTATTTCTACATCTTCGCCTGCAATAGTCTCAATCTCCTGATATTTTTGAAGGTTTCGTGAAGCATAATATTGATCCAGTTCAGCCAATTCGCCATTTAGTTCATTAACAATACTTTTTTGGAAGAGTGATGGATAATTGAACAAAATTGAAGAAGCCGCCAAAAATATGATCGCTGCAGCTGCCACTTTAATTAAAGCTGGCATCAAACGTTTTTTGGAAACTTTTTTGGTTTCCGGATGAAGTTCCTGAAGTTTTGATTGAAATCGTTCGAAGTGGCCTTCGTCGGGTTCATGCACATCAAAAACCTTTTTGTTTTTACTAATTCTTTGTTCTATAATTGACATCTCAATTTTTTTTAGTTCAAGTTAACAGTGTTGGTTATATTAGATTTTTTAAGTAGTAACAATAATTTTTGTCTTGCTCTCGAATATTTGGTTCGTGTAGCGTTATAAGAAATATCCATAATCTCAGCAATTTCCTGATGATCATAACCTTCAATTAAGTATAAAGACAAAACAATTTTATAAGCTTCCGGTAATTCATCCATACATTTCTGAATCTCATCAATTTTATAAGAAATCACTTCTAAATAATCTTCATCGTCAAGCTCTGTAATTTCTTTTTCTACAGTTTCCAAACTCTCCATATTTTTAGATTTCTTAAGGGAATCAATAGATTTGTTTATAACTATCCGTTTTAACCAAGCTCCAAAAGTTGCTGTTCCATCGTATTGATTAATCTTTCTGAAAGCATCTAAAAAAGCCTCTTGCATAACATCTTCTGCTTCCATTTGGTTATTTATTATTCTGAATGCGCAGTTATACATGGCTTTATAATATAGTTTATAGATATCGAACTGAGCTTTTTGATTATTTTCAAAACAAGCATCTATGAGTTCCTGATGAATATTTAAAGCTTTTTCGCCCAAGTTCTTATCGTTTTTATTTAAAGACATGCACTTTTTATAATTGTTACACTTTTTTAATCACAATTAAACTCCACACAAATTTTATTTAAATTTAATTCATTAATCACTTAGATGCGACTTTTTCTTCGCTTTTACAAAAATTCATTTTCAAGAAAGTAAAGAATTAATTGACTGCGGGAGCATTCACAAAAAAAACATCACAGAATTTTAAACAAAAAAGTTGTGGAAATGAGTTTGTAGAACCCAATAATTTTCTATTTTTGCAAACTCAATTATGGCGAGGTAGCTCAGTTGGTTAGAGCGTCGGATTCATAACCCGGAGGTCTCG
>JAOZQX010000074.1 GCA_029931995.1 Bacteroidales bacterium | reverse complement strand
TATTTGAAGATCAAAGAGATGCTGTTAATAAAGCTGTTCCAATTCGTGTTTCTGAAGCTGAACCAGAAGATATAGGAGGAAAATAATATGTCAAGATTTAAACAAAAAGGGTCGAATGAACTTCCACCCATCAGCACTTCTTCGTTACCTGATATCATTTTTATGCTTCTGTTCTTCTTTATGGTTACAACAACCATGAAACAAGCTGACGTATTTGTTAAAGTAAGTCCTCCTTCGGCAACTGAAGTTGTGAAGCTTGAGAAAAAATCGTTAGTGAGCTATATTCATGTTGGACCTCCTCTTCAAGTAAAATACGGTACTAATTCCCGAATTCAGTTAAACGATCGTTTTGCTACAGTTGAAGAAATTCAGGAGTTTGTCACCAAAGAAAGAGAAGCGAGGAACGAAAATGACAGGAAGCAATTAACCACCTCTTTAAAAGTTGATAAAGCTACTAAGATGGGTATTGTTACTGATATTAAACAAGAACTCCGTAAAGCCGGTGCCTTTAAAGTTAACTACTCTAGTTCAGAAGTTAAAAGAATGGATTTATAGCAATTATTCATATAAAGTAAAGGGAATACAAATATTGTATTCCCTTTTTTTATGCCCTTATTTTAGCAGTTTTTTTATGTCTGTAAATCAGGTAAAGCAAGCCAAAAGAAAATATTGAACTCGCAAGAATCACTGATAAGTTTTCTGAAGTGCCAAAAGATTCAATATTCGGTTCAACTACATCAGATGTTTTATTCACATAAAAAACAATTAGGATAGTTGCATTATTCAAGAAATGCAATATAATGGGTATCCACAAAGATGATGTCCAAATAAAAGTATAACCCAGTATTAAGCCCAATGCAAAACGAGGCAGAAATCCGTAAAACTGCATGTGCAAAGCACTAAACAAGATGGAAGAAACAATAACAGCGATGTGTATATTCCCAAACCATCTACCAAATAAACGAATCAGCACACCCCTAAATAACAGCTCCTCACCTATGCCAGGTATAACAGCAATCATTATAATATTAAACAGTATTGCCCCTAGTGTTTTCACATTCAAAAAAGCTATGATCTGCTGAGCAGCGGATTCTTCAGTAGCTTTCATCCAGTTTTCTATACCTGCTAAAAACTCGGGCAATACCACTTGCTGATTTATAGAACCCAACCAACTTAAAAACGGAAGACTTGTATAAATTAGAAGAACTGATAAGACCAATTGTGGCAAGGTAAATCGAATATTTAGTTTTAAATAATCAAAAACTCTACGGTGAACTAAATAAGCAAATAATATGGGTGGAAAAATAAACAAAGCAAACTGGCTTGTGGTTTGAATATATTTTAAAAGGGAAATTGTTTCAGGGTTTGAGAAATCTTGTTCTGTTCCGCTTAATAATGACAAAACATCCTTGCCCCAAAAAGGTATTGCTAATATAATCGCAAACAAATAAATAAAAAGCAGAGATAAAACAATAATCAATAACAAACTCAAGGCTTGAACAAAAGCAGTTGAACGACTTAATACAGGTTCTTTTTGAAACATTTCCATAAACAATTGAATTAAAGCGTAAAATTAATAATTTTGCAGTTCGTAAAAGTTTAAATGTGGTAAAAATAGATCAAATAGAACTCGGTGAATTTCCAATATTACTGGCTCCCATGGAAGACGTATCAGATCCTCCTTTCAGGTATGTCTGTAAAATGATGGGTACCGATGTAATGTACACCGAATTTATTTCTTCGGAAGGATTGATACGTGATGCTGCAAAAAGTGTAAAAAAACTTGATTTTACGGAATTTGAACGACCAATTGGAATTCAAATATTTGGGCATAATATTGAGTCGATGGTAAAAGCAGCACTTTATGCCCAGAGAGCCAAACCAGATATTATTGACATAAATTATGGTTGCCCTGTACGAAAAGTTACTTCGAAAGGTGCAGGCTCTGGAATTTTAAACGATATACCCAAAATGGTCAAGATGACCGAAGCCGTGGTAAAAGCCACTAAATTACCCGTTACAGTAAAAACCCGCCTCGGTTACGATAGCGAACATCAGGAAATTGTTGAAATTGCCGAACAGCTTCAGGATGTTGGCATCAAGGCTCTTACGATTCATGGACGTACACGAACCATGAAAACCAGCGATAAAGCCGATTGGATCTTAATTGGAGAAGTGAAAAATAATCCCCGAATGCATATCCCAATTTTTGGAAATGGAGATGTGTTTGGACCTCAAAGCGCAAAACATTTCAAAGAAACTTATGGCGTTGACGGTCTTATGATTGGGCGTGCTTCTTATGGCAACCCATGGATTTTTAGAGAGGTTAAGCATTTTTTGAAAACAGGTGAGCTGCTCGACAAACCAAACATCCACGAACGTGTAAAAATTTGTAAAATGCATTTTGAGAAATCTTTAGAATGGAAAGGTGAACGTACAGGTATTTTTGAAATGCGCAAACACTATTCAGATTATTTTAAAGGCTATTTTAATTTTAAGCCTTACAGAATGCAATTGGTGAATTCAGTAGAAAAAGATGAAATTATAACGATCTTAGATGAGATAGAGAACGTTTTTTCTGCAGAGTAAAAACCTATTTAGTAAGGCCTTTCTTCAAACGAGTTCCACTAAATATATCCATTACATCCTCTCCTTTTAACAGATCCAAATAATAAGTATGGATGCCTAAATCAATCGCAGGTTGAATATTTTGCTGAGAATCATCAATAAATAATGTTTCGCTTGCATTTAAACCAGCATTCTCCAAAACATACAAATATGAATCAAGATCAGGTTTTCGACATTTCATATCAAATGAAAAATATGCCTTCCTAAACAGATTATTAAACGATTGAAAACCGGTCAAATCTTGAAATTCTTTTAAAAAAACTGGATAGTGAATACGATTTGTATTGCTAAAAAGATAGATGTCATAATGCGAACGAAGGTCATCCAATAATTTTAATCGCTCGGGGCAAAAGCCTACCAATAAAGCATTCCAGGCCAATTCAATTTGCTCATCACTCACAAAATTATCAAATTGTTTACGAATCTCGTCTCTAAAATCCGAAGGGGAAATCAAATCGGTTTCCAGTTTTTCAAAAAGTTTATCCTGAATGGCTTTCGAATACAATAAATCAAATTTTTCCAATCCCAGTTTCTGAAATTCAATAATTGATTTTTGAAAATCGATGTCATAAATTACACCTCCAAAATCAAAAATAATATTCCGAATTATGGTCATATAAATATTTTCTTGAAAATATTGAACAATCTTGGTAAAATTATATAAATTTGCATCCAATTTGAAATTTAAAAAAGCGATTATTCTTTTTTAATTTCGGGGCCTATAGCTCAGCTGGTTAGAGTAGTTGACTCATAATCAATTGGTCCCTGGTTCGAGTCCAGGTGGGCCCACAATCACAAACGGAAAATCCTTAAATAAGGGTTTTCCGTTTTTTTATCACCACCTCTTACAACTTGATTTTGACGAACCACCATAAAAGAATGCAATTCCAAGAATAAATCCTAGATCATACAATTTTCCGGTATTGTTAAATTCATAAATATTTACATTCTCATTAAACAAACTAATAATAAATGTAAACATTGAAATAAATCCGTGCCAAAGCCCCATCCAGAATCCGGCAGGATCAAAATTAAATTTTTGATCTCCGGCTGAGCATGAACTTAAAATAAACAATGCTAAGATTAATAACGGCATCCACTTTGTTAGATTCAGGTTTTTCATAATTATTATTTTTTAGATAAACTAAATTACTAAATTCTAGTTTATACCTATGTTACGTTTTTTTGTTAATAAAAGTTAAGCTATTAAATTACAGAATATATTTCCTTAACTTGCGTTAAATTTTAATTAATCATCATTTTTGTAAAGACTTAAAAATTGTATATTTGCAGTCTAAATTTAAATTCATGAGAAAGCTATTCATTACAGTAATATTTACCCTTTTTGCAATAAGTTTATTTGCACAAAATAGCAATACAGATGTTAATAAGAATGTTAATTTTGGTGTTGATGTTTTTTATGATTTCTGGCAAAATATGCCTGATAGCATTGGAGCAAACGGCTTAAGTTTAGGTAGCAGTGTTTATGCAATGTACGAAAAACAAATTTGGACAGAAGATGGTCGCTATAGACTCGCATTAGGAGCTGGTATAACAACCCATAAATTATCTACAAATTCATATATTGACACTCTTTATAAAGCTCCTATTACTTTCAGACCAATTGGGGAAGATGTTGACTACAAAAGAAGCACACTCGTAGTTACTTATGTTGATTTTATGGGAGAACTTAGATATAAATCTCCTTCAAAATTTCGTTTAGCAGTTGGAATGAAAGTTGGGTTTAAATTGAGCAATGCTATAAAATATGAAGGTGAACATTTGACCGTTTCTGATGGTCATATAACTGGCAATGGAATTCAAGAAAACATAAAAAATAAAGAAATCTCATTTATTGAAAAAATGAGAGTTGGGCCTACTCTTAAAATTGGTTATGGGTTCTTCAATCTAAATGTTTATTACTCTTTCACGAAATTATTTAGCGAAGAAAACGGACCTGAGCTATATCCAATTTCAGTTGGGATAACATTAAATCCTTTCTAGCCTAAAAATAAAAAACTAAGATCATCATTAAAGTAATCCCGGAAAATAATCCGGCATAAACTTGTGCCTGAGTGTGAACCTTCAAACTTAAACGTGCGAATCCAATTAGCCCTGCAATTAATATTGTGCAAATCAAATATAATGGATCTGCAATTACCAAGTTCATTGTTAAGCTTAATACCGTACCTAATACACCCCCTACTGCTACCATATGAATACTGATTTTCCACTTTAGGTTTACCAAAAGAGTAAACAAAATTAACAAGCCTACACCAAGCGCAAAGTGTTTATATATGGGTGCAATTTGTGTGTTATTTAAAACAACATAAAGTAAAAAACTAAACCAGCCCGCAATTATATACGGAACAGTCCTTTCTTTTCTCTCATACATTTGCAAGGACTTGATTTTTCTCGTGCTTTTTAGCAATAGCATTAATGACAAAGGCAAAACAAAAGTGATTATAAATACAATCAACACCAATCGCCAGCGTGCCGGTATCGGAATAATCATAGCAAAATATGCTCTTTGACTAAATAATAATAGAAAAGCATATGTAGTTATCAATAATGGGTGAAAAATAAAAGAAATTAGCTTTGCAAGTTTTGTTTCCATTAAAGTATTATTAAAAATTTAAGTGGGCTTTATAACTCCTTACGCAAACGAGCAACAGGGATGTTTAATTGTTCGCGATATTTGGCAACAGTACGTCGTGCAATTGAATAACCTTTTTCCTTCAAAATTCCGGTTAATTGCTCATCGGTTAAAGGTTTATTTTTGTTCTCAGAATCTATACAATCTGATAATATTTTTTTTATTTCCCGTGTCGAAACCTCTTCCCCACTTTCGGTTTGCATTGATTCTGAGAAAAAGCTTTTAAGCAGAAAAGTTCCAAAGGGGGTTTGTACATATTTACTATTAGCCACCCGCGAAATTGTTGAGATATCAAGGTTTACAATTTCAGCAATATCTTTCAAAATCATCGGTCTGAGAGTAGTCTCATCCCCAGTAAGAAAATGCTCTTTCTGATAATTCATGATGGCATTCATGGTAATAAAAAGGGTATTTTGCCGCTGCTTAATCGCATCAATAAACCACTTTGCCGAATCAATTTTTTGCTTTACAAACATGAAAGCATCCTTTTGCTGCTTGGTTTTTTTTCCTTCAGCGTACGATTCCAACATATCCATATATGTCCGGCTAAGATGCAATTCCGGGGCATTCCGCGAATTTAAACTAAGCTCCAATATTCCATTATTATTATGAATAATAAAATCGGGCATAATATAATGATTGGTTTTGGCAGTTTCGCTCAAAGAGTTTCCCGGCTTCGGGTTTAATTTTAAAATTTTCTCAATGGCCTCTTTTAAAGCATCTTCATCTACACCTGCTTTTTTAATTATTTTCTCGTAATGTTTTTTTGTAAACTCATTGAAATAACGATCAATAATTAAGATAGCCAAAGCAATTGCCGGATCAGAAACATCCATTTTCCGAAGCTGAATCAAGAGACATTCCTGTAAATTCCGTGCCCCCACCCCCGAAGGATCGAACTCCTGAATAATTGATAAAACCGAAAGTATTTCTTCACGATCAGTTGTAATATTTTGAGTAAATGCCAAATCATCGATCATGGCATCAATATTTCGTTGCAAATAACCCGAATCATCTAAATTGCCAATAATCGTTAATGCAATATCATATCTTTTTTCGCCCAAATGTCGTAAGCCCAACTGCGAGATCAAAAAATCATGAAAACTCAAACCATTCACAAAAGGCATTTCCTTTCGTTCATCATCCGAGCTGTAATTATTTGAAGTTAGTTTATAAGAGGGAATATCGTCATCATCAATATAGTCCGCCAAATCAAACTCATCATCTTTGCTTTCATATTCATCAACCGATTCAGCATCAGAATCATCATTCTTATCAAAATCTTCTTCCAATTCTTCAGTTTCCGGAGAATCGTCTAAAGCCGGGTTTTCTTCAATTTCTTGTTTTATTCTCTGCTCAATAGCAACCGAAGGTATCTGCAATAACTTCATCAGCAATATCTGCTGTGGAGATAT
>JAOZQX010000073.1 GCA_029931995.1 Bacteroidales bacterium | reverse complement strand
GTCAGAATTGCTACAGGAATCTGGCTGAAATCTGAAACGATATTTCCATCAATCTCTACCGATGCATTGGCATAATCAGATTCTGGAATAAGTGCTATCCTCTCAGCGTTGTTTATCAGCCCACACTGGTATGAAAGTGCGATTGGACTTGTGTTTCCTATAATGTACTCAGTTTTAAACGAAAGCTGTTTAGCTGTCAGCCATTCATTGATGGTTGAGGCTGGGTCGCCACCATCGGTATAAACTGAAAACTGCATTTGATTAAACAGAAAGTCGGCATAAACGTTGACCGGATCGCTCTCACAAGCATTACCATAATAATTAACCAGAAAAGCGGTTTGCGGTCCTGAAACAGAATGGGTAGGAAACTTTTGTTTAGTATCCATGGCTTTTTGTAAATTTGCAAATTGCTTCAAATATCCCGGATGATAATAAATGGACTTAGTTGTGAAGTCTTTGTCGGTATTCTCAATAAATCTAAACATCAGGTAGTTAAAGAAATCAGCACCTGCCTCACTAAACGAAATATATTCCGATTTGTCAAACATATATTTTAGCATATCTATCTGATGCGTCCACAGTTTTTCACTACCACGACATTTGTCAGATATGAAATTATAATAGCGATGATCGGGCAAACAGATGGCGTGATGCAGAAAATGCCCCATCACGTGCATCATTAGTCCGAATGAAGGATCGTCTTCTCCACGAACAAATTGACTGCTCCAGTATTTCTCACGTGTTGATGGAGCATCAATGACATTGCTAAAGGTTAGTTTATCGGTAAAGACAGGGGTGTCCATAGATGAAGAACCATATCTAAAAAACAGACGATTTAACTTCGTCAAAACAAATGATTTGTTTTCAGTTTTCAAGGGCATTTTCTCTATGAAACGAGTTACCAATGATTTGATGCGTTGCTCGTGCTCATCAGGGCTTAATAAATCGATTAGTCCATTTTTCCCAATTTTCACTTTCCGGGCAGATTCCAATTGCAATTTTATACTATCCGAAAGGGCATATTTTAAGGGTAATGAGCAAGCCTCTGACCATTGGATTGAAAAGTCAAACTGATCCATGCTGAAAATTTGCTGGGTTCTTTCAGCATGTTTTTTAAATTTTTCAATATCCTTTTCATATAGTGTTGTATTAAAGAGGATAAAGAAATTTCCATTTGCATCAGCTTCGTTGGCAATTTGATAACTCGTACCATAAAATTCGGGAGGCATAGCTTGTTGCCTTGGCTTATAATCCGGCCCAATTGTTTGACCGTATAATAGTGTCATTCCAATGGGCAGTGTGAGGACTTTTTTAAACTTAACTTCATGCGTTCGAGGGTGAAGAATTTCAACATTGAAAGTTGCTTGTAAAGGAATTTCATCCAGCGAATTAAAGTCTTCAGGATTTGGTTCGCTTATGGTGATATCGTATTTGTAGTTTCCGGTATTATCAATAAATCCTGTTGGGTTTGTAATATCGATAAAGGAAAGAAGTTCAGGGTTTTCCAAACTTATATTTACTTCATACGGACTTTCGAGTGCACTTCCTAAATCGTTTTTGGCATTAACTTGTAAATGCGTAAAACCGGAAATAGGTAAATACTTATCATTTGCCACAACCTCAACATCGCCTATGTTTTGAAGTGGTATAATTACTTCTACACTATCACTTTGGTCAGAAGACAATTCTCCTGTAAATTCAACTACTTTAACATTATCGATGGCAGCGCCATAATTGCTTGAAATAGCCCCCATAAGAGCTGTGAAGTTTAGTGTGGTTTCTTTATCGATGGCGGTAAATGTCCATGTTTTTTCTTCCCATTCCATTTCTTGAGCGCCTTTGCCAGTAACGTCAAATTCAAACTCAATGCTTTTTCCGGCGGCACTTACCATCATTTTTTTGACAGGTGGGTTACCCACAGGGTTTCCAGCCAAATCAAAAGTAAGTTGATAGCTTTTTCCTGAAATGGTTTGAAAACTTTGTTCAATGGCACCGAGTCCTGGTGTTCCCACTAAGTCGATGCTTCGTTCACCATCTGATGCCTTGAAATAAGTACCTGTCAGATCAACACTTTCCTGAGTAACTTTCCAACCGGGAATTGTAACACCTGCTCGCATGGTTAGGTATGAATTTAATTGGGGTCCTTCCTCAAAACTTCCATTCACCAATAGGTTTTGTTTGACTATTTCTTGAGTTGAAAGAACCGTTGAATTTCCTTGATAAACAAGAAGATTATCGATCCCGACACGTGAACGATAGCTAGAGAAAATTAATTTACCTTCACCGTCTAAACTTTGATAAATTGTTTTCTCACCGATGAGTTTGTCATCTAGGTATGCTTGTAGTTTATCTTGGCTGAGTACAAATTTGTAATGATGCCATGAGCCTAAGCTTAAATGTGCTCCTGGAAACCACTTAAAATCGTAGCGATCATGATCTTTGAGTCCAATGGCTGATTTGGTGTTAAAATAGGATCCTATACCAACATTATAACCATGGATATCAGCATTAAACCATTCAAGACCAATTCCATTTTTATCAGTCCATCCATCAAATTCGATAATAACATTTTGTAACGGAATTGGAATGTTTAGAGTGAGAGGATTGCTTTCGCCAACGTTCCAGTACATCTTACCATCCATCCATTCAGCACTAATTTGGCCAGCGTCCCAATTCTTATAACCAGTAGTAAAATCTTCGCGTATAAGTGTTTGCCCAAGCTCCTGAATAGGTGTTTGTTCAACTTCTTGAATTACTTCATCAGGGAGATAGGTGGTATCGATATCCGACCACCAGCCCGAATCGGGCAGGGGAGTGCTGCTTATAGCACCAAATTTATTTACACTTACTCCTTCATTCTTCTTGATCTCTTTGGCAATAATATTTTTGTTCCTTGTATCTGTGACCCCAATGGCTACTTTACCATTTATTGAGTATACATTTGTTTTGTTTCCTTCTTCAATAATAAAGTCAGTATTTAAATCTCTAACTTTTGCTTTCGGATTAAATTCATACCATTTTTCACCGCGATCACCCAATACTACTTCAAATCCACCGCCATTTTTCTTGCGCGACCTAAAACGGGCTTTACCTTTTTCTAAATATACTTTAACAAACTCGGGAGAAGCATATTCATAATGAACAATTGAGTTAGCCTCTACATACAATACACCCCAGTTATGTCCGTCAAGGAAAAATCCAAGACTGGCATTTCCTTCAAGTGTTTTAATTTTACACCAGTGATCTCTTAATTTTATTGCTGAACCTCTATTGATTGGTGTATTTAATGATTTCCAATCTTCGTTCGCAAAATATTTCATAAAAGCTTCTCCATTCGCATTCACAATTTTTGCATAAGAGTTTTTTAATGGAGTCCTCTCAATATCTCGTTGCAATTGAAACACTACTTCATCAAAGATTGTAGTTGATTCAGTGATGGCATCCTGTCCCGTAAACATAAATGGTCCTGCCATCGCAGGAGAATGGATGAATCCGTTTATGGCAAACCAATCTTTTGGAAATGGGATGTTCAAAATTCCATTTAAAATGGCTGAAGAAACTTTAACAACGCCGTCATCATCTGCAAAATTCTTTTGTGATGTTTGCCAAGGGTAAAACAATCGATCCGGAGGATAAAATTCTGAACGTTTCCTAATACCGTACAATAATGCATATTGAACATTTGGATCAAGATGCCTGCCTTCGCTTTCGCCCGCATTTAATGTTTTAAAAAATTCACTGTCGGATCTGAGCTGGCCATTGGCCAATTGATGATAATCGCTGCCAAGAGCACCCACAACACCAAAGATTTCATCAATTGGAGAAGCACCATGGTTGGGAGTCCCAACCATAATTAATTTTCTAACATCAATAAATTTAACAGGCTTTTGAGCCAGTGCAGCAGCAAGTTGCTCACGTGAAAGCTTTACATCATATGGAATGTATATGCCAACCCTTTTACCATATTTTGACATATTACTGATGTAATGACGACTCATTAACCCACCCATACTGTGAGCAACAATATCTACTCGCGTATGAAGAAAATTATTATCCTTAAAACATTCTCTTAGTTTTTCAATATAAAACCCGAGTTTTTGAGATTGCCGTTGAATGGTTGATTCATCAGCCGGACCTTGATAATATTCACGTACAACAGGTTCATATTTTCGAACTCGTAAATAATTTGCTAGAGTTGCCCAGGTTGTTTCATCACCAGTAAAACCATGTATGAGTAATATTGGTGGCCGGGTTACGTATAAATTTAATATAAATGTTCCCGGATTTCCTTCATCATCTTCGTAGGTTATTTCGATGGGAACTTCGGCAACCCATATTTGTTTGGATAAGCCATACATATTAGCATCAGCTACATCAATTTTTAAGTGTTTTGTGAGTTGATCCTGTTTGAAGTAAGCAGGAGGAACGTATTCCATTTCTCCTTCACCATCTCCATTTAGTACTAGTGGGATTTTAAGCATTGATTGTTCTACAAAACTTCCAAATTCAGGTTGTTTAACTGATACTGTCTGAGGCCTTATTCCTTTGGCTTTTACTTTTAGCTTGAGGGTTGTAAAACCATCGGATACTAATCCAAAAGGCTCGTCTTCATAAACGCCTAGTTCTTCATGCGAGATCTCGATGCCAATTTTTTGTAATTTAATATCCATTGATTCTGTATAAGTCTCTTCTCCTTTGGTTTTTGCAAATAAGCTGAATTGTCCTAAAGTATTAGTTGTTGTTTCCTTATTGTAGCCTCTAAGTGAAACTTTCGCATCTTTAATGGGGTTTCCTTGTTTATCCAAAACATGCCCACTAAACTCCACCTCAGAGATTTCCATATCTCTTTTCTGAAGAGCCCGACTCGTACTGATGAAACCTTCAGCACTTACTTCAACTACAATTTCTTCACCTTTAATATTGCTTTCTTCGGGATCCATTTCTCCACAATACAAAGCATCATAATTGGTTGTTACCCTGCCATTTTCATCTACAGAAAACTGATAATTATCGAAACAAATTGTTATTACTTTTTCTTCAAAGCATTCGACCTTTTTAGTTTTGTTGTTGTATCTTGGATTACTACAGTGTTTTCTTGCTTCCTTCATGTTCTCATACTGACCAAGTAATTCTCTAAAACCATAGCGTAATTCAGGATAAGGGCCTTCCCACGAATTAATAGGTTCGTTATTTATGAGATCCCATTTTTTTGGTTCGAAAAGATCTATGTTTTTCCCCCAACCATCATAACCACTCTCCATTTCTCCCGAAAATCCCATCATAACTGGAGCATTACGCACACAAGCTTCCATTGCTTTTTTCCTGTCTGCTTCACTATCCCAATCCGCATAGTTAATTCCCTTGCATCCATACAAATCTTTATATGAATATTCGAAAGCAATGCCATCCACTTCAAAAATGCAATCGGTTATTTCCATATTCTTTTTTGCAAGATTGGACTCAGGATCATAGCCACTTGGTCTGTATCTTTTAGTATAGTAAAATGCCGTACTGTCGAATTTTAAACAAGAAGGCGTTGGCATTGATCCTAAATTTTCCATTGCTTCTTGTCTTGCTTTTGAATCAAGAGATCTATTTGACGTAATCTGACTCCTACGTTCATTCCAAGTTTTTACCGCAGGGTTAGTCTCTACACATTTTACATTATATGCAATTGAGTCAACATTCCCATTCTTAATATCGAGTGAACTGGTCATTTTCCATAATTGATCCGCAAATGGAGAAAGAAATACATTGAAAGATTCTGTAGAACTTAAAGATCCAGATTTCTTAATAGGTGGAGCAGGAGGCAAATTTTTCTTTTGTTCTCTTTTTTCATTTAACAGCAATGATTTTGAGTTGCCAATATCTCTGTTTTCCTGAAATGCTTTATTAATTTCTGCTACTAACTCACCAATTTCGCCGGCAAGTTTTCTATGTACCTCAGCTGCCGGATTTGGCTCTGTCCAGCCACCATTACATGAAATTTTAAACACGTGGTTGCCTTCAGTTAATGCAATATCTTTAAATGTTGAGAGAATCCAACGAGTGCTTTTTACAAAATTATCTTTGAAACGGTATGCAGGATAAACAAAAGTTTCATCATCAACCTGAAGATTTCCATTTTTTGATACAATTAAACTTTGATATTCATAATTTGATGAACCACCCAAACGTTTTTTTAGATTTATTATAGGCCTGCCTATTTCATCCAAAATAATTTCACTTGATGTTGAATTGGGATAATTGTCTAAATTCAACTTCGAAATTGTGGTTTTTTGATTTTCTGCTTCGTAAACGAAAAGTAGCGCGATCTTTTTTTCTTTTGTAAAAGCAATTTCTCTTTTCGTATAATAAGTATCCGTTGAAATATTATGAACCAATCCCCTTTTGGCTTTTATTTGTTGAGTTGATAATCGCAATGTACGGTATGATAGTTTCCCTTTATTATTAGGTTTTATTTCTTTAAAAAATGCAGGTGATGGGAATTGACCTTCAGCTTCTGTGACCAGAAATTTATTTAGGAAATAATTGGCATTACCTTTCAATGCTACAATTCCTTCTTCATCAGCCTGAAAACTTTCAATTAAATTGATATTTTCATCATAAATCTTTACAGTTTTATTGGGTTTTGTTTTGGCAATATAATTAAATGGTAAGCTCAATTGCTTTGGTAAATTAGAAATATCCTTATCATTCGTTTCTGAA